>CANCKV010000029.1 GCA_947378615.1 Chitinophagaceae bacterium
TGTGATAGCTTAACAACATTGAATTTAATTATCAATCAACCGAAAACTGCCACTATCAACAAGACGGCGTGTAGTTCATTTACATGGCATGGCACTACTTACATAACTAGTGGTTCTTATACCTTCGATAGCCTAAATGTAAAGGGCTGTGATAGCTTGACTACGTTGAATTTGACTATCAATCAACCGACAACTGCCACAATCTCAAAGACTGCTTGTGGTTCATTTACTTGGCATGGCACAACTTATACAGCTAGTGGTTCTTACACCTTCGATAGCCTAAATGCAAAGGGGTGTGATAGTTTGACTACGTTGAATTTGACTATCAATCAACCGACTACGTCAATTACTAATACCAATATCTGTAAAGGCGGTTCATACTTATTTAATGGAATTAATTATACTAAGTCAGGTAGCTACATGGCTCATTTTATAAATTCAATTGGTTGTGATAGTGCTGCAACTTTAAATTTGACTGTAAACGATTCTACTACTTCGATAACAAAAGATACAATTTGTCAGGGGGGTAGTTATCTATTCAACGGAAACATATACACTACAGCAGGTATTTACAAATCTCATTTATTGAATAGTGCAGGTTGTGACAGTATTGCGACATTAATATTGGCTGTAAAACCAAGCAGCAACTCTACCACTTATGATACTATCTGTCAGGGAAGTTCTTATCTTTTCAATGGTAGTATTTATAAAAATCAAGGTACCTACACTGCACATTTAGCTAATAGTATTGGTTGTGATAGTTCAGCAAAATTAATTCTTACAGTCAAAGACAGCAGTTCTTCAACCACTAACATGAGTATATGTAAGGGCACTTCTTATCTTTTCAATGGTGTCGTTTATACGAATGCGGGAAATTATAGCGCCCACCTTTCGAATAGCAAAGGATGTGATAGTTTGGCTATGCTTATACTTTCTTTGAAAGACAGCACTTCATCAATTACTAATGCAAGTATATGTGAGGGAGATTCTTATTTCTTCAATGGCTCAACCTACACAAAAGCAGGTAGCTACGTTGCACATCTTACAAATGCTGTCAATTGTGATAGTACTGCAACCTTGATTTTAACCATCAATTCTAAAAATACGCCAACCCTTACGGTTTCTGCCACTTCAACAACTATCACCCAAGGAACAAGTGTAACCTTTACAGCGCTTCCTACCAATGGCGGTTCGACTCCGAGTTTCCAATGGTTTAAGAACAATAATAAGGTGGGTAGCAATATCAATAAATACACTGATGCATCTCTACAAAACAAGGATAGTGTATGGTGCGTATTAACTAGTAATGCTAATTGTGTAACCACAACGACAGTTACAAGTAATAAAAACTATATATTGGTTATTGTAGCACCTTCTATCAATTCATTCTTACCAATAATTTCGACAACAGATAGCACCGTAATCATAAAGGGCAAGACTTTTACTGGAACAAATGCAGTATCATTTGGAGGGTATCCTGCCCAATCATTTAGTGTAATTAACGATACTACGATTTGGGCTATCGTAGGTAATGGAACAAGTGGATTTGTAAAAATTTCAAATGCAGGCGGTAGCGATAGTTTGGCAGGCTTTGTTTTTCAAACACAAGGCTTCATGTCCGATTCATTAGCATTAGTTGATTTATATAATAGTACAAATGGGGCAGGATGGACAAATAAAACTAATTGGTTGAGTAAGGCTACGTTGAGTAGTTGGTATGGCGTTTACTTGAAAAATGGAAGAGTAGATTCCCTAATATTAAATGGTTTTTTTACAAATGGTAATAATCTCAAAGGTCAAATTCCATCATCAATTGGCAATTTGACTGAATTAATAGATTTGGAATTAGATAGAAATAGTATTACGGGTAGTATTCCTTCATCAATAGGGAATTTATCAAACTTAAACTATTTATCAATACAACAATGTCAATTATCAGGCAATATCCCTTCAACTCTTTGGACACTCACTAAATTGACAGGTATTGCACTTGATTATAATAACTTAAATGGAACATTACCAATATCAATTGGAAACCTTTCTAAGTTAAAGATTTTAAATTTAGGATTTAATTCACTTAGTGGCAACATTCCTAGCACAATCGGAAATCTTACCAATCTTCAATGGTTGACATTATATAGTAATAATTTCTCTGGTAATATTCCATCTTCAATTGGGAATTTAACTCAATTATTCAGATTGGAATTAGGTTATAATATTTTGAGAGGTAATATTCCTTCTGAAATTGGTAATCTAAAAAATCTGCAAACACTTAATTTAAATAATAATAAATTATCTGGGGATATTCCTCAAACCATTGGCGGATTATCCAATCTATTAGATTTATTAATTCAAAACAATCAGTTGACAGGACAAGTACCACTAACACTGATTAACATATTAACAACTGAAACGCAAAAAGGGAATGGTACAACTATTAAATTAAATGATAACAAATTAACATATAAGGGAATGGAGGAAATTGCTAAAATGCAAGCAAGTTTACTTTCTTATTCACCACAATCAATTATTCCACTTCTACAAACAGGAAGCAAACTATCTTTTTCTGTAGGAGGCACTCCTGCAAATAACACCTTTAAGTGGTATAAGGACAGTATTAAAAATTTAGTAGCTACTTTTACTGCCGATTCTACTTTTACCCCTACCACTTCGGGTAAGTATTTTGTTGTAGCTAATAACGCTGTTGCCACACAACTCACTCTTTATAGTGATACGATAGCCATAACTATTGCACCTACTATCACTTCCTTCTCTCCTACTACTTCCACATCAGATAGTACTGTAACTATCAAGGGTAAAAATCTAGTAGGAACAACGGTAGTCACTTTTGGTGGTACTCCTGCCAAATCATTTATTGTAGAGAATGACTCTACAATAAAAGCAGTAGTTGGCAATGGTACGAGTGGATATTTGAAAGTGAATGCAACAAATGGTAGTGATAGTTTGGGTGGATTTACTTTCTGTACGCCTGTTACTCCTAGCATAACGATTACATCAACAGCAGACACAGTCTGCTTAGGCACACCTGTTACCCTTTCTGCTTCTTCCCAAAATGGAGGCTTCACCCCTTCTTATCAGTGGATTAGAGGTGGTGTGCCTGTTTATGGTGCAACCAATTCAAACTTTACTTACAATCCTACTAATAACGATAATCTCATTTGTAAGTTGACAGCAAATAATACTTGTCAAACAAAGGATACTGCATATAGTAATTCGATTAACTTGGCAGTAAATCCAAATCTGACTCCTACTATCAATATTATTGCTGACAAATCTATTTTATGTTATGGTGCAAGCGTCACTTTCACAGCAAACACTACAAATGGAGGGACAACGCCTAACTATCAATGGATTAAGAATGGCAATAATATATTGGTCACCAATAATTCAGTTTGGAATACGACAAACGTCACAAACAACGATTTAATACAATGTAACCTCACTAGCAATGCAAAATGTTTAACACAGAGTTCTGCAATGAGTAATACGATTGTGATTAATGAGTTAGTACCTACAACCAAAAATATAGCTCAATCTAGTTGTAGTAAAGTTATTTACAAGGGCATCACTTACACCACTTCGACAATTATAAAAGATACACTAAAAAGCGCCCTTGGATGTGACAGCATTTATTCAATTGCAACAATAACAATTACACCAATCACACCTATTATAAAAGACAGTATCATTACAAGTTGTACAAATATTGTTTTTAAAGGAAAAACTTATACTACTTCAACTTTAGTGATTGATACCTTGAAAAATGTGCAGGGTTGCGATAGTGTTTATCATCGAGTATCCTTATTTATTACGCCACTTGCAGTTATTATTAATAACATTCCACTGTCGGGATGCAATAGCGTGCTTTATAATGGAAATTTTTACACAAATTCTACCATTGTAAGAGATACAGTAAGAACAAAACAAGGATGTGATAGTATTTATAACATTGCTACGATTAATGTAAATAAATTGATTCCCACCATTAAGAATGTTTCCTATGCTGGATGCAATAAGATTTTCTATAACGGAATAACATACGTTAGTTCTGTTGTTTTAAGAGATACTTCAAAAAGTGTTCAAGGATGTGACAGTGTATATACAGTTACCACTATTAATATCATTCCAATTACAGCAATCACAAATCCGACTACCCTTTCAGGTTGCAAATCAGTTTCTTACAAGGGTATAACTTATAACATTTCTACAGTTGTCAAGGATACTATTAAAAGTATTCAAGGCTGCGATAGCGTCTATAACATTGTCACTATCAATATTAATTCAATTACACCTGTTACAAAAAATACGCTCTTATCAGGTTGTGATAACGTTCGCTACAAGGGGATAGTTTATAATAATTCTACTGTTATTAAGGATACTGTTAAGAGTACGCAAGGCTGTGACAGTGTTTATAATATTGCCACTATTACCATTACTCCTTCAGTTACTCCAAACATAAATATTACAGCAAATGCTTCAAAGGCCTGCCAAGGAACCAATATAGTATTTACAGCAACGGCAACGGATACAGGTTCCTCCCCAACTTACCAATGGTATAAAAACGATCAACCGATTTCGGGGGCAACTTTCAAATCATTTAATATCAACGGAATTTCAAATTTGGATTCCATTTATTGTGTTTTGACAAGCAATGCGACCTGTTCCATTAAAAATACGGATACGAGCAATGTTATAGTCGATACAATTTTAAATAAATCAACCCCAAAAATTACCATCACTTCAGATGCCACTCATGCATGTGCTGGAACTGCCATCAACTTTAGATCAAGTTTTGCGAATGCCGGGAATAAACCAACGTTTCAATGGCTACTGAATGATGTCCCAGTTGCTTTAGGTGGCAAGGATAGTATTTATTCATACCTGCCTTCAAATATTGGCGATAAAGTTTCTTGTATTCTTACAAGCAATGCAGCCTGCTTGGCTAAAACAACAGATACAAGTAACGTTATCACCGATTCGGTGGTTTCAAGAGTAACTCCTAGCATCACTATTAAAGCAGATTCTACCAACATTTGTTCAGGTAACACTGTCACCTATACTGCATCTACCATTAATGAAGGTTCCTATCCCATTTATCAATGGATGGTCAATGGCAATTCAATTATTGGAGCAAACAGAAATATTTATACAACAGATTCTGCCCACAATGGAGATTCAGTTACCTGTACACTCAATAGTAATGCTTATTGCACAGTCTCTTCTGTAGTAAATAGCAATTTTTTAAAGGATACTGTTACTGCAAAAACTGTCCCTACCATTAACATCTCTCCCAATTCGGTAACACTTTGTTCAAAGGATAGGGCTCGTTTTACGAGTACAATTTCAAATGCTGGTTCATCCTATTTGTATCAATGGCAAAGGAATGGGATTGCCATAAGGGGTGCTACCGATAGTATTTATAATACGGATAGTCTACTAAATAATGACATCATCACCTGCAAACTAATTACGACAGGACGCTGCATTATTCCGTCTGAGATAATAAGTAATAACAGTACTGCAACTGTATTTCCAAATGTCACCCCTGTTGTTTCAATCACACCTAGTGCCACAACAGTATGCATTGGTAGTGCCGTCACTTTTTCAACGAACATTAATAATGGAGGCTCAAATCCTACATACAAATGGTATAAAAACAATGTGAAAGTAGATTCAATACATAGTACTTATACTTATATTGATACTGCTATTAGTAGAGATAGCGTTTATTGTATCATTACTAGCAATGAAAGTTGTAGAATGCGTGATACTGCAATAAGTAATCTTGTTTATGACACGACAATATCTAAAGTTACTCCATCTATTTCAATTACGACAGACAACACAACTGTTTGTAGCAGTACAATCGTTACATTTATTACCCACCCCCTTTTTGGAGGAAGCAATCCTTCTTATCAATGGAAGAAAAATGGGATAAATGATGGCAACAATGCTGCCACTTATCAAGTTACCGCATTAAAAGACAAGGATACTATTAGCTGTACAATGACAAGTAGTTTTAACTGTGTACTTTCAAACAATAGCAATAGCAATAAGATTAGCATACATGTCATAAAAAATGTTTGGACAGGCAAAAACGATAGTATATGGAATCATAACAGTAATTGGTGTAATGCTGTAATTCCTGCAGTGACAGACGAAGTAGTGATACCTGTTGTTACAACCAACTATTATCCTAACCTTACTTCAAATGCCAATATTGGTAATCTTACCATCGATTCAGGGGCAACATTCCATCTGAATGGTAATGCACTAACAGTAAATGGCACCATTAAAGGAAATGGCAATCTGATAGGTTCCCCAACGTCTTCATTAATTGTAAACAGTGCTTCAACACCCATTTTGAAATTTAACCCAGCCACAAATGATTCTTTATTAGGAAATCTAACAATAAATGGTTCAGGTGGAGCTATTTTGGCCAATGGTATTGGCATCACAAAATCGTTGATTCTCAATGCTGGCAACTTGAATTTGAATGGTAATAACCTGACACTTAAATCAACTTCTGAAGCCAATACTGCTGTGGTGTATCCTGTAGCAAATGGAGCAACTATCACAGGAAATGTGACTGTAGAACGATTTATTCCTGCTGGAAATATAGGTTATAGAGATATTGGTGCAGGTGGGGTTTATAATACAGGAAGCATATATAATAACTGGCAGGAAAGTGGAAATAATAACACTAGTTATGGAGTACCCATTTATGGCACTTCTTATGATACACTAACAGGTGTTGATTCTGTTAAAAAAGGTAATGGACAATCTACAATTTATGAATACGTGGATTACAATTGGATTGCCATTAATAATACTAAACAAACCCAATTAGACCCATATCTAGGTTATCAATTATGGATTGATGGTAACAGAAATAATAAACAAATCAGTGGTTACGATTCCATGCTGACGACACTAAGAACATCAGGGCAATTGGTTACTGGTACTATTTCATATTCGAGTGATGGTGTAGATGGTGCTTATAAATCCTCTACTACCAAGCTCCTCTCCTTCCCTGGCAATGGTAGTTTTATTGCGAATCCTTATGCCTGTCCAATAGATTGGAATAGCATTGTTGCTTCCTCTTCCGGCATCACTAAGAATTATTATTACCATGACCCCACAATAGGGCAAAGCGGAGTGAATTATACAGCTTACAATGCTAAGTCAAATACAAATAGCAACCCAAATTCTAAGATGAATCAATATATACAACCTGGTCAGGCTTTCTGGATATTGAACAATAATGATCAAAATGCAGTCAGACAATTGACCATATCAGAAAAAAATAAAGTACCAAACTCGTCCTTAACTTCAATCTTTGGAATAAGTAACATTATACCTCCTAACAGGATTGTAGTTAGTTTATGGAAAAATTTAGCGGATGGCAGAAACATTAATCTAGATGGTGCTGTGGCTGTATTTGATAACACATTTACAAAATCGTATGGAGATGAAGATGCCAAGAAGCTGAATGGTTCTGGAGAAAATATCGCCTTTATTGAACAATCAGGTGCTTTGAGTATAGCTGGGTTGCCAATACCTAAAAGTGGCGATACCCTGCCTCTAAATTTATCTCTATTAAAAATAGATAGCAACTATAATCTAAGGTTCGATAAGCAAGATTTTACTACAAATGGATTTGAAATTAGTGTATGGGATAACCTGCTAAATAAAAAAACAGTAATTGAAAACAGTAGTCTAACTATCCATCTCAAACCTACTGAAACAAGTTACCCTAATAGATATAGTATTGTATTTTATAGAACAAAAGATACTATTATTGCTCCAATTGTAATTGATTCAGTGAATGAGGAAAACATGAAAGTGTATCCAAATCCTGTTTCAGGAAGAAATATTACTGTACAATTGACTGCATTACCAATTGGGAATTATACACTAAAGTTCTTTAATGTAATTGGACAATTGGTATTAGAAAAAGAAATTGTAAACAATGGTAATAATTATAGAGTGAATAATTATCCGATTGTTTTACCAAATAATATAAAGAGCGGTCTATTCATTTTAGAATTAGAAAAGTTGAATGGGGAAAAGATTAGAAAAACGAGAATTATGATAAAATAATGGAACCGTCAAAAACAAAATGGAACGATTGACTTTACAGATGTAGTAATCGTTTAGATTTGGCAACTTAATAAGGTTAAGAAATTGAATTAGATAAATAAAACTTTTTAAAAATAAGAATTACCCGAATGGGAATTAGAAGTGCGGTTTATATAAAAATTTTAATACAGCTGACGATTGTTTGCTGCTTTTTATTTTCTCTGAAACTAGAAGCTCAAATAATTAATACAGTTGCAGGAGGAGGTTCAATTATACCTGATGTCTATTTGAATGGACCTCAGGGTGTAGCTGTAGATAGGGTCGGCAATATTTATATAGCTTCTGGTTCTAGTTTTCAGATTAGAAAAATCAGTAAATCAGATACACTTTCCACAATTGCAGGCACGGGTAACGCAGGCTTTTCTGGAGATGGCGGCTTAGCTATCAATGCCAATATCACCATTCCTGTAGGTTTAGCCATTGACACGACTAATAATCACAACTACCTCTATTTCAGTGATTTTTATAATAGAAGAATCAGACGAATTGATTTGAATACGGGAATCATTACTACGATTTGTGGAAATGGTAATACTGGCAGTACAGGTCAGATTGGAGATGGAGGACTTGCAACAGACGCTAATTTGAATGCCGTTACTGGTATTTCAATAGATAAATCGGGAAATATTTTCATTGCTGATACGGCCTATCATGTTGTTCGTGAAATAAATTCTACTACAAATAAAATCAACACAGTTGCAGGGAATGGTTTATTAGGGATTAGTATTGTATCTAGTGGTCAAGCAACATCAGTGTCCTTGGGCACTCCTATTGGACTAACATTTAACAAAGCTGGAAGCCTTTTCATTGCAGATGCAGCATTAAATGTTGTTTGGAAAATGGATTTGAATAATATCATCACGCCATATGTTGGAGGGAACCCTCCTCTCCCTCCAATTGGAGATGGTGGATCCGTTGCTTTTGCGTCTCTTTTTTTCCCAACAGCATTATGTTTTGACTCAAAAGGGAATTTGTATATTTCCGATACCTACAACCAAAGGATTAGAATCGTAGGATCTAACGATTCAATCAATACCATTGTTGGAGATGGATATTTAGATGCAAATAGAAATGGGCGATATAAAGGCGATGGAAGTTTTGGACAACAAGCAAGCCTAAACTATGCGCTAGGAATAGTTACCGACCAAAATGACAATCTTATCATAGCCGACAATGGAAATAATGTTGTTAGAAAAGTGAATAAAAGTGATAGTATCATCAATTCGATTAGCTACAAAAAAATCAACTATTTATATGGTGCAAATTCAATTGATTTAAATAACCCGACAGGAGTATGCAGAGATAAAACTGGAAATTTATTTTTTGTAGATAAAGGAAAACATGTAGTTTACAAGGTAGATAAAACAACTGGAGGGCTAAGTATACTTGCTGGCAATGGGGTTTCAGGATATAGTGGAGATGGTAATTCAGCAACATTAGCTTCCTTAAAAAATCCCAATGGAATATGTATCGATAAAAATGGAAATGTTTTCATAGCTGATACTTATAATAACTGCATACGCAAAGTAAATACATTTGGTACAATTACTACAATAGCAGGAAATGGCAATCAAGGTTTTGGAGGTGATAATGGAAATGCAAAAAATGCATTACTAAATCGTCCTTTTGGTGTTACAGTTGACAATGACGGTAATATTTTAATTGCCGACACTTACAATAACCGAATTAGAAAAGTGGATAATTCTGGTATGATTACAACAATTGCTGGAGATGCTTCTAGTCAAAACCTGAACCTTCCTTATGCAATTGCCACAGACAATAAAGGAACGATTTTCATTGCTGACACTTACAACTATTTAATTAAAAAAACAAATATTTTTGGAGGAACACTGACAACGGTTGCAGGAAATGGTTTGCCGGGGAATTATGGTAACAATATTTCTGATACAATTGGGCATGATCCGAACAAGGCATCATTCACTCCTACTGGAATTTCTGTCGATCAATATGGTAGTGTATATATTGCCGATTTTAACAATAGTACTATACTTAAGCTAGAAAATAATGGAACAAACAAAATTAGCATTGTTGCAGGAGATGGTTATAGAAATTTCTTGGGAAATGGAAGATTTAAAGGAGATGGGAAATTAGCTACAACTGCTAGTCTAAATAATCCCACTAGCATATTCATCGATACAACCGAAAATCCTAATAATCTCTTAATTGCAGATGCTTCAAACAGAAGGATCAGAGAAGTTTATTATCAAACTTGTTTACCATTACCTCAGTTTGTAAATTTAGAGGCAAACTATACCCCGAATATTGTTAATTTACATTGGCAGACACTTTCTGATATTTCCATCAATAATTATATAATCGAAAGAAGTGTCGATAATAAATTATTTATACCTATCGACAGCGTTAAGTCAAAATATGGAAATGAGGGTGGCAACTATTACTATGCAGATACATTGAATATCCCCAATATTGGACTATATTATCGAATAAGATATTCAAATGCAAATTGTACTAAATCTAATAGCGTTAATATAAGTCAAACAATCTTTAGGCAACAAGTAGCAAAAGTTTTACATACTGAAATCAATAAGGATAGTCTATATGTTTTTAACGGCAATCTGTATAATCAATGTGGAGAACAGGTTATTCTTAGAGGTGTAAATTATTCTGTATCTGACGATTGGAATTTTCCGGCAAATTTATATGATGGAAGTGGTAGCGAAAAGCTCAGCGAAATAGCAAAAACAGGAGCAAATGCCGTAAGAATACAATGGTATAATGACTATTATAAACACCATGGAGTCGATGCCCAAAACAGACCTAAATGTACCATTGCAGATCTAGATGCCCTACTTACAAGATGTGAACAGTTTCACATTATACCAATCATTTGTCTATTTGATATGAATGATGAAGATTATGGTCATAACAAAGATGTTCTAACTTATTGGAACGATTTTCAAAATGAAGTAGTCAATTGGTGGTTAAGGGATGATGTGGTTGCATTAACAAAAAAACACAAAAATTATTTGATAGCAAATTTAGGAAATGAAATTGGATTTTCTAAATGGAGAGAAGATAATACAATTGGGAATTTTTTTGATAATTACAAAAATGCAATATCGAAAATTAGAAAAAAAGGAATCAATATTTTATTGATGATAGATGCACCTGATGGTGGTCAAAGTGGAGATGCTTTAATACCTAAAACATCAAATGAAGCAAATGCCTTTGGACAACAAATTTTACAATCAGATCCATTGAAAAATATACTATTTAGTGTTCATAGCTATTGGAATTATGTACCTGATTACATACAGTATATTAATACTTTGTGCAACCCACCTTCAACCATTCTCCCATTATCAATTATTTTTGGTGAAGTTGCAAATTATCAAAGTCAAGATACTCCATTTTGCAGGTTTTCATTACCTTATTTGGATTACTTACATAAGTTTAAAGAAAATAAAAAAGGGTGGCTTGCATGGACTTGGTATTATGACAACTGTAATATGAGGTCTATAGCAGGCTATGATAAAGGAAATTTCAATTCACTCACAGAATATGGGAAAACAATTGTTCTCGATTCAAGTATAGGGCTGATTAATAACTCTACTCGACTGAATTGTACTTTTACTGCCCCCCCCATCCCAATTTGTGATTCTCCGACAATACAATCAGTTACTGCCGAATATCTTTTCAATAATCAGATACAAATTAAATGGACATCTTCCTCTAACAAGGAAATCCCATTTTACAGTGTTCTTAAGAGTACAAACGGTACAGATTTCTATACCCTTCGTAACATTCCTGTAACACCAACTGATACAACAACCTTTAGTATCATAGACCATATCAATAATAATTCAGGTACTTTTTATTATCGAATTGCTGTAACTGATGCCGATTCAATGTGTAGTATTGCTTCTTATAGTACGATTAAGCATGTGAGTATTCTCCCTTGTAACAGTTATCCCTTACAGGATTTTACGGTGATAAGGTCTGACACGAATACAGTACATATTTCTTTTAATACCGTTAGTAATACAAACATTGATTCTTTCATTTTGCAAAGAAGTATTAACGATTCTGCTTTTGTATCTATAAAGACGATTAGTTCAAACAACAATCCGCCAAGTTTGAATTATTCTTTTATAGATAAAATCAATAGCAATCAAGGTGTATTACAATATAGGGTTATCTATTCAGATACATCCTCTAAATGCCTTGTAACCAACTTTACCAGAAATGTTGTAGTATATCCTGTTCCATGTAGTATCTTATCACCAACCAATTTCAGAGTTAAGTACAATGGAAATTATGCATCCTCTGTCAATTTCACAACCATATCAGATGGAAACATTGGGTACTATATTTTAAAAAGAAAAGGCGATTACGATACCGGCTTCAAAACAATTGATACAATTTACAGTAAGTACGGTTTCGATGGAGGAGATTATAGCATTACTGATACTTTCAACAATATCAAATCAGGAAATATTTATTATAAGCTCATATTTACAGACACTGTTTGTGGAACCCAAAGGGATACTACTATAGCAATTGTACTTCCTTGTAGTTTTGTTCCTTTAGATAGCTTTAATGCAATTTGTAATAATTTTTATGTAAA
>CANCKV010000030.1 GCA_947378615.1 Chitinophagaceae bacterium
TTTATTTTTTCTAATTTCAAAAATCTAAAGTAACAAAAAAGTAAAGAAATATCAATTCTTATATTGCTTTTGGCATTAACTGAAAAACAGTTATTTAGTGTGATTATTTTTTGAAGTATAAACCTATTACCATCAATGCAAGCGTAATAAATAAACCAACAAACCATTTCAAAGTATCATTTTTTGATACTATTATTTCTTTTTGTACAAAGTCTTTTGTAGGCATATCCTTAAACCTGTCGTCTATGTCTTTGAATTTTCCATTTAAGAAAACCTGCAATGAAACAAAATCTTTACTTATCACTTCATTTGTCTTATTGGCTGTAATAGCCGTTTCTTGTTTTACAAAGTCAATTACCGCTGTGGCTTCTTTTTCCCCAATCTTTGCCTTTAGAAGTGTGAATAATTCAATATCAGTAATGCTTAAAGTCATTTCAATGCTTTTTATTGCAGCGAAGTTAATAAAAGAACATCATAAGAAAACAAAAGGACAAAAACAATAGTTGATTATTGCATTTGCCCTTTTAGTAAATTGTTAATTAAAGATTTTATCAAAAGCTTTTCAAAAATAAAACATTACTTATTCGCTCCCTACTTCAAAAGGATTGTACTCAACTAGAGCGGTTGTTTCTGATAAGTTTCCGAAACCATTCCTACCCATCATTTTATAATTCGAAATAAAGGAATTTCTATCACTATTCCACATAAAAAATTGAGTAGGTAATGGAACAAAGGATTCTTTATTTTTAAGTTTATATTTTGCATCTGAATTAAGCATACTTGCAACAAGATTAAAAACATCATAATCAGAATAATTTTTGTTCTTTTTTATTTCATCCCACTTAACCTTTAAAACTGATGCAGTAAACACAACTTTCATTTTTTCATCATGTCCATTTTTTACCATTACTGAACCTGTGATTGTATAAAGACTATCACTTTCTAGTTTTTTCTTAAAGTCTGCTGGTGCTTTAGGATTGCCATTTGCTGTCGGGTGAATATTTTTTGTAACTATTTTTTTAGCTTGCTGTCCATAAATAAAGCTTGATAAAAAAAGTGGTAAAAAAAAGAAATAATTTTTCATAAAAGTTAAGTTTTTGCTTAATAATTAAATTGATTTGTTTATAATAATTTCAAATATACTTACTTAATTTTCAAAGAATAATATTATTACTTAAAGTAGATATAAATCCAACTAATTATTTTCTTTCTTTTAACCACATATTAAACTCACTACAAAATAATGACTCATCATTATTATCTAAAACATTGCTCAATGCTTCATTAGTTGAGAATGGTAAAAATTCTTTCATTAGTAACTTTTGCTTTAAATCTTCAATTGAAGTTGTTCCGTTACTAATACTATTTAATAATTCAATCTTTTCTTTTCTATCCATTACTACTATTTTTTAATCGGTTAATAATGTCGTCAAGTTGTTCATCTGTCATTTTCTCAAAATCTGTGGTTATGCTAGTACTCTGTAAAGTTGGTAAAGTATATTTTAAAAACTTTTCAAACATTACTATCCTGTCTTTAGGTTCTAAGGCTTTGAAGTCCGCTTCCACTTGCTCACGGTTGTTATTGATAAAATCATTAATCCACTCCCTTAGATTGCCTGTAACTCTGTTGGGTTTGCCTTTTGGTCGCCCGCCCTCACCTTTTTGAAATTGTGCCATATTTCACCCTATTTTATGAAGTTAAAAAATTGTTGTTCTGTAATCCCGAAATCTTTAAGTATTGATTTCATATCATTACACCAACACAATAGGTATTTATGAAAGGTTGCATCTTTTTTACTCGAATAGTATGACTTCTTGTAAGCTGCTGCTGCCTGCTGTTGAAACCTTTGTAAGTGGTTTATCTCATTTATTGGGATTATGATAGGAAAATTTACACCCGTATTAATTGTTTCGGGTTCTGTATTTTTCTTCACTATCTCTAAATCAATTCTTTTGTTTAATATTTCTAATATATTTGATTTGTAAAACATAGTCAATAGTGGTTAAGTGGTTATTAAAACATTGCAAAGGGGGTGTCAAAAAGTTTTTTTATAAATAGGGTGTATGATGTGTACATAATAAATACACACCATACCTCCCTGTAATAGAAACCCTAACCACTTAACCACTAATTAGTATAAAAAGACTGCTGCCATTGCTCTCTTTCCTATCAAATTTTAGTTGTTTGTATTCTGCATACGCTTTTAAATGTTCTGTAAAACTTCTCGAACTCATCTTTTGCGGACTATCCCCGTAATAGATTTGAGTAAAAATGCTGTAATAGTCTTTAGTTGTGTACCATTTATTTGCTATAATTCCACATTCTTCCACCCACTCAGCGAAGTCATTACCAACACTCTGCCTAAACCTATTTAAGGCTAAATTCACGCCTTTGAATGGAACAAAACCTTCATTAAGATACAAGTGTGCTGCATCCATCATAATACTGAAAAACATGTTCCACTCGTTCAAATTCCATTGCTCACTAAAAAAAATACAGCCATGTTCATTTACTATCGGCTCTTTTACACCGTTTGAAATTTGTTTGCTGTAATGGTCACTAAGTTCAAATTCATTCATTCGCCTTTTATCACTACTGCCATCCGCTTTGATTATGCTATTTGAACAAATTATAACTTTTGGACTGTCTTTTGGTTCTATGTGCTGTTCGTCCTTATTTTTATTCTCAACCGTCCAACCATCAGTTAAATTGCTGTATAATAACCTAAAATCAAAATCAGGTTTTACATCATCGAACCACACAATTTGTGAACTTTGTTTTACAGCACTATTTCTAAATCTGTTGCTACCATCGTAATGCTTACCATCTATTTTAGCCGTGTTTCTGAGGTGTTTTAATCCATTGACTAACAAACCCTTTCCGCTTCCGCCCTGTGGCTTCTTTAAGTCTGTAATAGCTTCATCGTATAGGATAACTGCCTGTCCACCACTCGGCTTAAAATAGTGGTGCATCATATACCCTATTAGAGAAAACAATGTTTTCAATCTGCTTGCATCATTATTACATACATTATTCAAAAAATGATACCATACACTTTTTTCATATTCTTGAATGAAAACAAAATTGTGTTGTATTATTTGAGACTTCCAAACAACAATATTTTTTTTCTCGTTCCAGTCCTGTACATTGATACCTTCTTTTGTTACTGTTACAAATTTGTTTTGAAAACAAAAAAACATTTCGCCCTCTGTATCCTTCAAAATTGGTTCTTTATCTTCAGGTAAACTATTTGCCCACCTATCATTGAAAACAAGATGTTTGGTCTTTAGAAATGTCTCCCTAACAGTGTCGTATGAAATACTATAGTTTACGGATTGATATGAAAATGTCAAATCAGACATAAGACTAAAAACATAATCTTCCATTATTTTCGGCGTTGTTTCTTCAATGATACAGCCAACTTTTTTGGTATAGATAAAATTATTATCACCTACGCAGCGTTTGGCAAATCCGCCCTCTTGCAACTTATCTAAAACGCCCCCCAAAGACAATGTTTTTGGTTTAAATTCGCTGTCTTCTCTATCATACGCAAACTTTATTATTGAATAACAAAACTCTGTTTGAGTAATAAATATGCCTGCATTATTTACACCGTATCTACTAAACAAGTCATCAATCATTTTTTCAACTTCCTGTGGGTCTGCCTTACTGCTGTCGGGTGCAATGTGTACAAAGTGTGTGATATAGCTGTTTACTGATTCCTTTGCTATCCCTATGCTTTTACACGCTCCCACAAATGAAAGTAACT
This sequence comes from Chitinophagaceae bacterium, assembly GCA_947378615.1. Lineage (GTDB taxonomy): Bacteria > Bacteroidota > Bacteroidia > Chitinophagales > Chitinophagaceae > Parasediminibacterium. Next base: position 3,771 of record CANCKV010000030.1, read on the forward strand.
GAGGGGTGTGGTTATCTGTTGGTAATAAATGCCTATTGCCTAAATCTGAAATGCTTGTTTTCGGACTAACTTTTTTATTGTCCGTTTGCTTTTCTCGTTTCCGTGTGGGGCTGTCATCTGTTGGTAAAGCAATATAATTATCAATAAATACCTGGTCTATTACATTGCCTTCACTCTCTCTTAGATAAGCATTTGCATCGTGACAAATAAAACACGCCCTACTTACATCTTTACACGCCCCATCTATAAAATCGCCCTTTGCGTTTGGTGTTATTAGGTCGCTGTAATGCTTAGAAAAGTACATATTTGCTGCATCCCAAAAAATCCCCATCCGATTTCTGCCATCCACTTTGATTAATGACTTATCAATCCTAACAACTATTTTCAATCCGTCACCTGAGGGGCTAACCAATATTAATTGGGGGGTAATGTCTGCATCATTTTTTAATCTCTCAAATATTGCCTGTAAGTTTTCCCCTATGTGGTCTATATCAATAACAAATAGTCCTGAGGGTTCTATTAAGTCATTCTCCGCCCTATTAGTAAACGTTCCATTGAATGTTACATAATCAAAACTCTTTGGCTTAAATTTTTTCTTGTATTCTTCTGTCGTTAATGTCCTTCCATATTCAGTTATTACCTTATATTTATCTGAAATGATAATATTATGTAATTCTTTTAAACCTATGGTTTTCAAAGGTATTAGGTTTGAAATAGGCTTGCTGAAAAATGAAAATAAATAACTATCTTCGAGGGGCTGAAATGTATTAATCGCCCCTATTTCGTTATGTGTTTGCATAATGTTTAGGGGTTTTTAATTGTGAGTACTTACATAAGTGGCTGCCTGTATTTGTTTTTCCTGTAGGCTTGTACTTGCATTGCCTAACATCCACGCTTCTAACTTTTCACGGTCGAAGAATATTTTCTTCCCATTAGGTTTGCTAAATGGAATGATACCGCTATGAGTAAGTTTATACACATAACTTTTTTTGTAACCTAAAAACTCACATCCCTGTGAGAATGATAAAACTTTACTTTTTGAAAAATCCATTTTAAATAATTTGAGAATTAAAAAAATGGAATAGCTATTCCTTTGTCTGTAATTACATTGCAAACATAGAAACGTATAGAAAGGAATGGATTAAGGGCAATTAAGGGCTAATTAAGTCTTAATTAAGGTAGTTATAATTTCTCAATTACAGAAGTTATTTGTTTATAAATGGGGGCTTGCTTATTTACATTGTTGTTCGAAACTGCTAAATTGTTCGCATTGATTTTTGCACCCCTTGCCCCTACAAAGTTTTCATTTTTTCCAATAACACTTTGCCACTCTTTTGAAATGTAATTTCCATTGCATAAACAATTGAATAATGCTGCAAAATTTTGATTATTTCTTACTTTGATTTCTTTTGTTAATGTGCTAGAAAACAAATCATTTAATTCATTTTCTGTGATAGGGGTTTCAAAAAGTTTTATAGTTTGAGTAAGTGTAAATATCTTATTGACTTGCTCAGGTTTTAGAGTGCTTCCAAGTGTTTTTGCTTCATTTTTATTTTCAACTAATTCAATACTATTTGTATTTGGTTTAATATCCCACATCCTATCAAACAATGTTGTTTTAATATGGGATTCTTTAAGCCATTTGGTAATATCTTTTTTATGTTCTTCATTCCAAAAACTCTCAGACATGTCAATACATAGATGACAAATATTTATGTAAAAATCAAACTTATAATCGTCATCGTTTAGCTGTTCCACATCATGTAATATATCATTCAAATAAGTAGATGGTTTCTCATATCCGTTCAAATCAGCTAAAATTAATATTTTAGGTCTTAATTTATCTTTTGTAAAATCAAATCTGTTTATCATAATTATAATTCAAAGTTTATTTTATCTGTACCTTTGCGTTTCATTTCTTCTGAGGCTGTAATGTAGCGTTGTGTGTGGGTGGTGGTGGTGTGACCCATTAGTTTAGAGGTTGTTAGAATATCCACTTCATTGAATATTAGATTTGTGCCGAATGAGTGCCGCCCGTTGTGCCATGTAATCGCTTTATCAATCCCTGCACGTTTTACCAATGCTTTTAATGTCTTGTTTGCACCTTCATTTGTTGGTAGTTTAAAAACTAAGTCATCACTTTTTTGAGGTTCGCCCACTAATTTTATCGCAACATCATTCAAAGGCACAAACGCATTAACTTTAGATTTTAGCCTATCTATATCCATATTTTTTTCTTTTAAGTCAAGGCTTTTCCACTTCAATACTTTTACATCGCACCAACTTAAACCTGTAACGCAACTAAACAGAAAGGCATTTTTTACAATAGGGCTGTTTGTATGTGTTTTATTGAGTAGTTGTATTTCTTCAATAGTCAGAACGTCTTTTTTCTTTGCGTTCCCTTTTACCTTTTTTTCTACAAAGTCGAGTACATTAGATTGCATTAATTTTTTGCGATAAGCATATTTAATCATTTTTTGAAAACGTTTGTAATAGCTTCTTGCACCTTCGCCCTCACTTGTTGCCTCTAAGTATTCAATGAAACTTTCAATAAGTAAGGCATCTAAATTATTAAAGGTTAATTTGGGTTTATTTATCTTTTCTAAGAATTTAATAAAGCGGTTCATTACCCCCTGCATATTCCTAACATCTTTTTTCTCATAGGTTTTAATATAGGATTGCATCCACTCAGTAACAATAGTTTTATTGCCTGCATCCGAAAACATGTTATAACCATTTGTTTCTAATTGCTTGGCTCTGTCAAGTTCAATTATTTTGGCTGTTTGATACTTTTCTTTATTTGCTGCAATTATAGTAGGGTTCGAAGGTTTAGCAAATTGCAAATGTTTTAAGGTTTCTATTTTGTGCTGCCCGTTGTGGTAAATATCTAGTCTTAATGATGTTGTGCCATCTGCATTTTTACGTTTTCTTAATGTTACACTCATAACCTATTTTTACTTTTGTTATCTTTTATTTTCTCAAAGGTATGATTTTTTATAAGTGCTTGTACCTTCAAGGTACAAGCTGAGGTACAAAAATTGAGAAAACAAAGCATTATTAAAGGAAACAAAAAGAAAGGTAAAAGGCTAAAACCATTGAAAACATTGAGTTTTAGGCATAAAAAAACCCGCTATAAAAGCGGGTTTTGTGCCTCAGGCGGGAATCGAACCCGCACCTCCGTTGCTGAAGACAGGATTTTAAGTCCTGCGTGTCTACCAGTTCCACCACCAAGGCTGCCAAAAAAAAATCCATCCTTAGATGGAATTCTATCAGAGCGGAAGACCAGGCTCGAACTGGCCACCCCGACCTTGGCAAGGTCGTGCTCTACCAAATGAGCTACTTCCGCATTGTCTTTAAGAACTGTTTGTTTGTTTTGGGAGTGCAAATATAAGAGTCAAATCCGAACTACAAAATATTTTTTTATTTTTCTATTTATATTCAGGAGAATATTTTGAACTTCCTTGAATTTCTACATCCGGATGCCCTTTGTAACTATGCTGATACAATCGGAAACAACTTCCAAATATTAATGATAAAATACAAAATAATGAAAGGTAAAAAACGAACTTAGAAGAACTTACTTTATCCTTCTTAAAATCTTTACTTACTTCTTCTATTTCTGTTCCGTGATTGTTTTCTAAATTGTTCATGTTTTTTTAATTGCTGTGCAAAAATAGGGGTCAGGCATATACAATGTATAAATGAGTTGAAACATTTTTTTATTTATCCTTTTTTGTCCACAATTTCAGAAAAATATCGCTTGTGTTTTACAAAATGATCAAATGCGACACTGCCATTATACACCCCCTTAATCGTTTTCATTCTCACTCTTTTCAAATCATGAGTTTTATATCCTTTTATCCAAATATATAATACAGCTATATGTGCCTTAACAATTGCAGTGAAAAAGTATAAATCTCCATGTAATAAACCTTTACATGCCGAGACTATGTCAAGCAAAAACCGGAATGGCAGTTTTTTTATTTGTTCTTTCAAAGTAAGATTTTTTGAAAGCATAAGGAGGTTATTCCGAAAATTTAAAAATACTTTTCTTCCGCCTCTCGGTAATGTTCCTGCACCAACATGATAAACTATCGATTCTGGACATGCCATAATTTGATATCCTGAAAGTTGCATTCTCCAACAAAGATCTATTTCCTCTTGATGAGCAAAGAAAAACGCATCAAAGCCTTTTAACTCATGAAATACATCACTTCTGACAAACATTGCAGCACCACTAGCCCAAAAAATATTTTGAGTGCTATCATATTGATGATTATCTTCCTCTAAAACATCAAAAATGCGTCCTCTAGATAAAGGATACCCAAATTTATCAATCCAACCGCCGCATGCACCGGCATATTCTAGTAAGTTTCTATTATTATATGAAAGTAGTTTTGGCTGACAGGCAGCAATTGACTTGTCTCTTTCCATCAAACTAATGATTGGCTCTATCCAATTTGTTGTAACCTCAACATCAGAGTTTAATAGCACATAATATTCACTTTTTATATGTTTTAAAGCCCAGTTATAACCACCTGCAAAGCCATCGTTTTGTGAATTTATTAAAACTTCAACAGTAGGGTAGTGGTCCTTGAGAAAAGTAATAGAATCATCAGTCGACGCATTATCAGCAACAATAATTCGCTTGTTTATATAAGTGCTTTGCAGCACAAAGGGAAGAAATTTTTCTAAATAGTTTCTTCCGTTAAAATTTAAAATTACAATAGCAACAGTGGGCTGTGACAACAAATAGATTTTTTGCGAAAATAATGGTTTACAATCCTGTACAAAATAAAATTCCCAGTAAATTATATTCTCAAAGATCAAGCAACTTTATAGCCACTTAATTAATGATTGAAAAGTGGGATACAATTCTTTTTACTTAAGCATATCAAATAAATGAATAAAACGAATCAATTAGTAATTCACCTGCTATTCAATTACCACTTGATTGATTATTTTTTCACCAAAGGCCTCATTTATTCTTTGCAAGATTTGAGGCTTTTGATACATCAATTCTTTTTTCAATGGACCTACATTTGTCGTAATAAATAGAGTATGATTAATGATTTTTATTTTGTCAGTATACTTGGAAATCGTTTTTCCCATCACATTTTCCCAAACTTCTTCTATCTGAACTGCCCGGACACCATTTCTCAAATTGCTTTTACTTACCATATTTTTAATGGCGTCTCCAATACTATATTCTCCCATGCGACAAAGATAATGTACTGAATTAATTCTCTACTATGAAATATGAGGTTTGTAAAAGGAGTTACGCAGTTAAATGAAAAATAAAACCTCTTCACTTATATTTCAGTATTCAAAAATGAACCCTCATAACTCTAATCAAGAACAATTAATTGAAATTCATCATTTATTGTTTGTAATTGTGATTGTAATCTTTCAACATGTGTGTCACTAATAAAAACTTGTCCGCCGTCATCTGAGCATACCCATTTCAATAAATTATGCATTCTAATGGCATCTAACTTTTCAAATACATCATCTAACAGCAGTATAGGGGCGAAGTTCTTACTCTTCTTTAAGATTTGCCATTCTGCAAGCTTTAATGCAAATAACAAACTTTTCCTCTGTCCCTGCGAAGCCTCAGATTTAAAAATACTCTTATCCATTTTTATAATAAGTTCATCTTTATGAATTCCCACAGTAGTTCTTTGTAATATAAAATCCTTTTGTTTAGAAAGTTGAAGTAAGTTGAGCATATTTCCACTTTGCAAATCACTTTGATATGAAATATTAACCAGGTCATCTTTTCCTGCAATCATTTTATAGAATTCTAATGTTAATTCAATAAAAGATGCTAAAAAAGAAGTTCTTTGAGCGAATATCAATTCTCCTAGACTAGAAAGTTGCTCATTCAAAACCTGAAGCAATGCTTCATTTATGCTACCATTTTCATTTAATTGCTTAATAAAACTATTCCTTTGTTGTAATATTTTATTATAATCAATCAATTGTTGAAGATATTCCCTAGTAATCTGTGAAAGAATAGTATCAATAAATTTTCGTCTTTCTTCACTGCCACCAATAATTAATTCAATGTCATCAGGTGCAATCATAACACAAGGAAAACGGCCAATATGTTCACTAAATTTTTTATACTCCTCGCCGTTTAATGAAAACTCTTTTTTATTATTTTCTCTGAGTATTGAACATATTATTTGCTCTTTTTCAAAAAGATTAAAGTTGCCCTGTAGGCGCATTCCTAACATTCCATGTTGAACATTTTGATGATCACTTTTTGAAAAATAACTTTTGGTAAACCCTAAATAATAAATGGCATCTAACAAATTAGTTTTACCTGTTCCATTTTGCCCACAAATCCCAATTATTTTTTTTGTAAAAGAAAACTCTTTTTGTTTATAGTTCCTAAATTGAAGTAGTGATATTTTGTTAATCTGTAGCATCTAAGGCAAAATAAAGGATAATAGTCTACGTTGAAGATTATTCATAAAAATATATAGTTAAAAAAATTGGCTTAGTTATTGTTTTGACATGAAATTAGACTACATGTAAGTAAATAATTTATAATTTATTAACACTATGATTTTACTGTTTTCATATTTTATAATTTCGCAAGTTGTTTAACTTATTTTGATTGTAATAATCTATGTTAAATTGTTTGACTATAAACAACTAATGATATGTTAGAAATTTTGTTTCGTATTTTTTATATGATTGGGATTTACTTAATAACATTTTTGCTACTTCTAAAGCTTGTTATATTAATAATATATAAGCCAAAGGAGTGGGGATATATTTTCTCGCATTTATTAATTTATCATCATAGATATGTTGTTAGGAGAGAAGAGTTTTCACGTTTTCTTCAATTTAGAATGATACTCAATATCCTTACTTTTATAATTCATTTGTCACTTTTAGTATGGATTGGATCACATTTTATGCACTCTGCTGTATCTGAAACCGTAATTCTTAATCCATAATAATCTTCTAGTATTTAAAGATTAATTAAACGTATTAGGTAATTTAATTCTTTACTATTGTATAATTATGAAGAGTTTTGAAGTTTGTTGGAAAAAATGGCTTTTTAATTGAAAGCTTTGTCAAATTTACTTACCTAATCTTGCTGTTTTGAAAAATGTTGTTATTAATGTGCTTGCCATACACCTCAAATATTTTGTAAAAATTTTTCAATTTCATCTATCTCAAAATTTCTATCAATGCCGCTTAGTGATTAACAAAAATGGATATGTCAAATACAATTTTATTTAAAAAAGCATTTATAGTTGATTGTTTGTAATTGCCCTAAACCATAATAACTTTTTCTCCCCACTATTATTTATCAATTGTCATGTGATAATTAATAAATTCATATTATTTTTCCAACTTAATTTAATTAATTTATGGTTATTAATTGGGGTATCATTGGTTGTGGCGATGTAAACGAAGTGAAAAGTGGGGAAGCTTTTAATAAAGTAGAAGATAGCAATCTGATTGCAGTAATGCGTAGAAATGGTAAAAAGGCAGCAGACTTTGCTCAAAGACATAACGTTCCTTTTTGGTACGATAATGCCAATGAATTAATCAATAATCCGACTATTAATGCAATTTATATTTCAACACCACCAATATTTCATGAAGAATTTACGCTAGCTGCAATTAGGGCAGGAAAAAATGTTTATGTAGAAAAGCCCATGAGTACTTCTGTTGAGTCATGTATTCGTATGAAAAATGCAGCAGATGAAAATAATTGTAAATTAACAGTTGCACTTTATCGACGTCAACTACCCCTATATATCTACGTAAAGAATTTGCTTGAAAGCAACGAACTTGGTGCAATCAGATATGTTCGATTAACAATTCTTCAGCCTGTTAAACCAACTTTTGTGGCAGAGTCTGAAACTTTTTGGCGAGTCGATCCAACTATCGCAGGAGGAGGCTTATTTTATGATTTGGCGCCACATCAGCTTGATCTTGTTTATCATTTTTTCGGGAAACCAGTTCAATATTTTGGAATAGCAAAGAATCAGTCAAAGCAATATGCAGCAGAAGATATCGTTACAGGCATAATGCTATTACAAAACAATGTATTTTTCAATGGTATGTGGTGTTTTAATGTGGCAGAAGGTCTTCAAAACGATTTATTTGAAATAGAAGGGGAGAAGGGACGTATTTCCTTCCATTTATATGGTAGTGAGGTGGAGTCATACCGTAATGGAAAAGCTGAAACGTTAAGTTTCAACCATCCTTATCATGTTCAACAACCAATGATAGAAAAAGTAGTTGATTATTTTTCTGGTAATGGTATTAATCCTTGTTCAGCAGCAGATGCTATTGAATCGATGAAGATTATGGAGAACTTTGTTTATGGAAAAAAGTAGCGGATTCAGGGGTACAGGGACAAGATTCAGGTTTCAGGTTTCAGGTTTCAAGTTTCATAATCCACCTCTAGCAAGCTGTTTACCTTCTCATACAGATGATTTACAGTCAATAGTAAGTTAATTACTACTAGGAAATTGACTGCGGTTGCATAAAAACGGACTAATTCGATAAGATAACGTTCAGAAAAATATAGATATAATCTTACGATTTTTTGTAAAGTTGAATAGAGGACTAGATTTTTTGAAGAGAATGTGTTAGCAATTATTCAAATAGACTACAATTAAATAAATAAGGATTAGGTTATTCTAAATCCTGTGTGAGAATTAGATTTCTGTTTGCATATTTAGTGGTAAATGAATGACTTGTTTTAGACATTTTCTCTATTATAAACGATAGAATGCGGCTTGATTTCAAATTCTCCGTTTAAAAACGGTTCCACACTAAATT
>CANCKV010000031.1 GCA_947378615.1 Chitinophagaceae bacterium
AAAGACGAAGAGGCTCTGAAACGTATTATCAATTATCCTACCCGCGGTATTGGCAAGACAAGTATTGAGAAGTTGGTCATCTTTGCTAATGAGCAAAACGTGAGCATGTATGAGGCAGTAAGTAGAGCGGCAGAGCTAGGATTTAAAGGAGGAACGCTCGAAGTAATGCAGAATTTCGTTACCATGATTAAGTATTTTCAAACACTTCTTAATGAGAAGAATGCTTATGAAGTAGCTCAATTGGTGGGGAAACATACTAACTTAGTGAAAGAACTCTTTTCTGATAAAACCCCTGAAGGCTTAGCTCGTTATGAAAACGTTCAGGAACTTTTGAACTCAATAAAGAATTGGACGGAGACTCCTGATAATGAAGATGGCGAAGTAGTTGCCAAAACATTAGGAGCATTCTTACAGCAGGTCACTTTATTTACTGATGCAGATGAAGACAAAGAGAATAGTGATGTTGTGAAATTAATGACAATCCATGCGGCAAAGGGATTGGAGTTCGGTTGTGTATTTGTTGGGGGAATTGAAGAGAATCTTTTTCCTAATGCCATGAGCGTTAATACAAGAGAAGAGTTAGAAGAGGAGCGCCGTTTATTTTATGTGGCAGTAACTAGGGCAAAGGATAAATTATGGTTGACGTATGCTAATTCCCGTTATCGTTTTGGACAGTTAGTTCAAAATGACCCTAGCCGTTTTTTGGATGAAATGCCTGAACAATATCTTGACAAAACCTATTCGGGTGGTGGTGTGAAGAATCATGGCATGAATAACAATATGGGTAATGCTTTCGAACGCATGCACAAGGGAACATCTCCGAGTACTGCGCCTGCTAAGACTAAACCGAGTTATTTACCTGCACAACCCGTTGCTCCGAAGGTGAAAGAACATGTGCCAAGTGCGAATTTCGTTCCTAGTGATACAAGTAATTTGAAAGAAGGACAAGAAGTAGAACATCAAAAGTTTGGTTTTGGTACTGTTATGAAAATAGAAGGGTCGGCACATAATCCGATTGCGAATATCAATTTCAAAATTAATGGGGAGAAGAAGATAATGCTGAATTATGCAAAGTTGAGAATAGTGGAGTGAAAAAGGCATCTTTATAGAGATTTTACTAGGGTTTATGTAGAATACTTTTGAAGCTAATGAATCAAATTAGTTAATAAACCTTAGTTTAAATGAGTAAAGAAGAACGTAAAAAAGCAAGGCAATGGGCAAAAATAAATCTTCCTGAATTTGGGAAACTGTATTCTATAGGAATTGTTCAATTTAAAGAAATAAAATACTGCCGGAGTGATGTGAAAACTATTACTGGTAAACCTCATATAGATGCAGATTCTTTATATAAACAAATTCATAAATTGCCTGAATTATTGAAGGATGCCTTGTATCTTGGTAGTTCACCAGATGATGAAAAACATTCAGAAATAATATTATGGCTTTATTTTAGTTTTGAAATTAATAACAAGCCGAGTTATTTTAATATAATGCAAACAAAAAAGGGAGAATTTAGAATACATTCAATAAGTGACGAGAAAGGGTTTGACAAGGATAAAATAAAAAACAAGGTTTAAAGATGCGGTGAAGTGGTTCTGCAAACCACGGCGTCTTATTCTCTAAAACCTTGCATTGCAAATATATGATATTTATTGCCTTTCTAACATTAATTATTTTTATTATTGCAAAAGACTAGAAATACAAAAGTTATTAATATATAAAACTTAGCTCTTTATGAAGATACTTAAACTTAATATTGAGGAAATTAATGATGACTTTTTAAAAGGCACTAGATTGCTGTGCATTACGGCTCCAATTAAAAAACACTTGTTTTGTTGGCATCTGAATACGCATTTAGGCTTTACATTTAAATTGTGTAACGAAAAAGAGATTCCTGTTCAACGTAAGAATCGGAAATACTATTTCTCTATTTATCATTCTCATGAAGCGAATAATCCTTTTATTGAGCATATTCTTTATCACACACAATATGATGGGGAATATCTGTTGCCTGAACTTAAGCACATGGACTATTTATGGCTTGTTAGAGGTGAAGTGATTGAAGATGCACAATTTAATTGGATAAGAGAAGGTATCAAAAAGATTAGTGGCGTATTAATGGTGGCAGAATTAACTCCCGAACAAATTAAAAGCAAGGGCAATTTGATTTTTGACTTGGAGTAGTAGGTTGTAAGTATTAAGTGGTAGGTATTAAGTTGTAAGTATTAAGTTGTAGGTAAAAGGTGGAGGGTTTAAGGTGAAGGATGTAAAAAGAAATGGACAATCATCTTTATAATACTTAATCATTTTAAATCATCAATTCATCTTAATCATACTAAATCATTTTAAATCAGCAATGGAAAAATTAAGGATTGATAAATATTTGTGGTCTATCAGGCTATTCAAAACAAGGACTTTAGCCGCTGATGCGTGCGACAAGGGAAAGGTAAAACTTAATGGCGGTTCTGTGAAAGCAGCGAAGAATGTGAATGTAGGTGATGAATATGAAGTAAAAACTGAAGCTAAGAAATGGATTATCAAGGTCACAGGTTTAGTTTATAATCGAGTGGCATACACAGAATCTCTTAATTATTATATGGACTTAACACCTGCCGAGGAAATAGATATTACTAAGTTTCAACCTTCTTCATTTCATACAGGAAAGCGATTAAGTAAAGTAGGGCGTCCTACAAAAAGAGAGAGAAGGGATTTAGATGGGTTTATGGAATAGTGGTTAGTGATGAAATATGAGTTATAAAATAATAATTTCTCAATTAAACAAAACGTAATGCTCAAATTACTTTACTCTTATTTAATTTAAAGAAGTACTTTTGAAACTTAAAAAAATATTTATGGCAATTGCAATTAAATCTATCCCAGTCCTGACAAATAAAGTTGCCAAATCTTTTATAAAGATTGCAGAGCAAAACAAATTAAAAAAATCATCTATTGATTTTAGTAAGCAATCTGAAAACTTTGCAAAAATTATGGCCAAAGCAAAAATATAAAATCAATTATTTTGGCCTTCTTAACTGACAATTGTACCCTTCGAATATATAATAGTGAATTAATAAATTCTTGTCTCCCATTTGATTGTGGTAATAAGGATTTGAATGACTATTTTATTAATGATGCTATAAATTACAATTCGGAACTTTTAGGAAAAAGCTATTGTTTTGTTTTGGACATAGATCCGAGTATAATAGTTTGTGCATTTACACTTTCTAATGATAGTATAAAAACAAATCATTTGCCTAATGCAAGAAAGAAGAAAATAAACGTTTCAATTCCAAGAGCAAAACAAATGCGAACTTATCCTGCGGTATTAATTGGAAGATTAGGAATCGCTATGCCATTTAGAAAAGTTGAATCTGAATTAAAGCGAACAAGTCATCAACTAATGGACTTCATAAAATCTTGGTTTATAGACAATAGTTATAAAACAGGATGTCGTTTTATCGTTGTAGATGCGTATAATGCGGAAAGACCACTGAAATTTTATAAAAACAATGGATTTAATCAAATATTTAGTACGGAGGAACAAGAGAAAGAATACACTGGCTTATTATTAGAAAACGAATTGGTTACAAGACTTATGTACTTTGATTTAATCCTTCTTTCTCCTTTATATAATTGATTTCCCCTTATGCAAATAGATATTATCACCGTAGCACCTGAATTGTTAGACAGCCCTTTTAGTCATAGTATTATGAAGAGGGCTCAGGATAAAGGATTGCTTTCAGTTCGTACTCACAATCTTAGAGAGTGGGCGATTAATAAACATGGTCAAGTGGATGACTATCAGTATGGTGGTGGTGCGGGAATGGTGATGATGTGCGAGCCCCTTTCAAATGCTATCGAACATCTGCAGAAAACAACTACCTACGATGAGATTATCTATATGACTCCCGATGGCGAAACGTTTCAACAACAAATTGCCAATCAATTGTCTATGAAAGAAAATCTCCTTATTATCTGTGGTCATTATAAGGGTATCGATCAACGGATTCGTGACCTCTATGTTACAAAAGAGATTTCTATCGGAGATTATGTTTTGAGTGGTGGCGAATTAGCCGCAGCAGTAGTCATTGATGCTATCGGAAGATTGATTCCCGGTGTATTGAATGATGAGACTTCTGCATTATTTGATAGTTTTCAGGACAATCTTTTAGCCCCTCCCGTATATACCCGTCCTGCGGAATTCAAAGGATTGCAAGTGCCTGATATTTTATTGACAGGTCATCCTGTCAAGATAGAAGATTGGCGCTATGAACAAAGTTTGCAAAGAACAAAAGAAAGAAGACCCGACCTTAATAGTGATTAGTGGTTAGTTATTAGTGAAAAAACTAATAATAAGTGGAGAAACTCAAATTGTATAATTGATTTAACCACTAACCACTAATAACTAACCACTAACCACTATCTAAATTCCTGACAGCTCCTGTTTTTCAACTTCGATGGCTTTCTGAACAATATCCTCGATTATTTCATCTAACTTTTTTGCCTCAGTTATCAGGTTATTAATGGCATTACTTTTTTTCAGCTCTTCTATCGATGTTCGATTTATCAATGCAGCTAATCCCATGATATTAACTAAAGGATGCCTTACCAAATGTGATTGTATCCACGCTATTTCCTTGAATTTCTTGTTCTGCGCTTCAATCGCATTCATATATCTGATGTTGCCTGTAATATCAACGGCAACCACTAATCGGTAATTTCGTTCATTGATGACTACAAGATTACTAAACAGTTCCACCTCAATAATTCTCCCCGATTTAACGACATGCTGCCTCCTAACCGAATAATTATTGCCTGTATATAAATTATTTTCATGGTAAATCTTCGAATCTTCCTGCTGATCCTTTATTCTCACCTGCCATACATACATTTTTTGAAATTCTTCCTCTGAATAACCATAAGTAGCAATCGTAGCCTTGTTGACCTGTAAGAATTTAAGCGTTTCTAAATCATACAACCACATTGGTTGTGGACTTTCCAAAAACAAATCGGAATAGCGTTGTTCAGATTCTATCAATCTAGCTGTTTTCTTCTCTAAATCATCGTTTAGACGTTTTAGTTTTTCCTGTGCATATTTCCATAAAGTAATATTTCGGGCAATTCCCATGATAAATACCCTTCCATTTCTTTTAATCAAGCTACATTTCGACTCATGCCATTCCTGATGTCCGTCCTTATGTATCACCCTATATTCTATTACATCTTCATTTTCTCCCTTGTAAATGAGGGTCGCCATAAATGTTTCAAATGGCAAAATATCGTCCTCATAAATGATTTTTCTGAAATCAAAACCAATCAGTTCAGTGGGCAAATAACCTAATACATGATAAATACTAGGAGAAACATATATAAAATTACCCTCTACATCAAGCTCGTAAATAATATCAGCGGTATTTTCTTCTATTCCTTGAAACCTTTCTTGATTTTCAATCAATGATAATTGGAGTAATTTATCTTTTGTTATATCACAAACAGCGCCATAAATTCTTACACATTTAGCCCCTTCAAAAATGGACTTGCCTTTTAATATTATCCACTTCTCGGTTTTCGTTGCCGTAAATACAGGCAGTTCTAGCATGAAGGGGGTTCCTTCATTTTTGGCTTCTTCAAAAGAATTCCTTGCAATTGCTTTATTTTGTTGACCGAATATAAAATCAAATATTGAATTTTCATCGGGCACAAAAGCCTCATCCAATTCAAATATCCTTTTGGTTTCTGTAGTCCATATAATTTCTTTTGTCAAACAATTTAGTTCCCATCCTCCTACACTTGCGAGACTGCTTGTTTCGTTCAGTAGTTCCTTGAATTTGTGTTCTGCGGAAACATTTCTAACCGTGAATCCCACTGCAATGATTTGTCCCGTACTGTTCCTTATAGGATTATATTCTGTTAAATACCATTCGGAGAAAGTATCGAAAGTTACTAAACGTTCCGAATCGGTGATTTCTCCATTCAAGGCCTTTGAAAACCCAATCTCGAAATTAGAAAAGTTTCTTCCTTTTAAATAGTCTCCCATCAAATCGCCTTCTTTAACCTGATTACCCCCTATCCTAAAAAACATTTCAGCGAATAATCGGTTATAGGATAAGAAGTTATAATTGTCTTTACCCACAATGCACATCGCATCTAACGAACAGTTCAGAAAGGAATCAAACAATGATTTCAATGTGTCCTTTTGCAACGACATCTCTATCAACGATGCTAACTGCTTTGCTATCAATGTTAGGTTTTCAACCTGCATTTAAGTCAACTTCCTTGCCTCAGTATCAAACACACTGAGAGCACCGATTACAATCTTATTAAATAGTTTAATGGGAATGCCTGCATAGAAACGAACGTGGGGTTCATTTACAACTAAAGTATGTGTATTTAAAAAGGGATGTTCTAGAATATTCTCTATTTCAGTAAATGCATCATTTTCGATCACCTGTTCGCTAAAAGAGCCTTTTTTAGGAAAGCTTCCAAGTTCAATTCCATAAGATGATTTATTGAAGATGGTATCGGACATTGCAAAATTGACAAATACATATTTTGTTTCCGAGATATTAGCAGCTAAACGGGTTAAGTTATCATAGATTAATTCTTTTTCTGTATTCAAAATCTTGAATTGATAAAATGCCGCTAACTGTTCTTCTAAATCATACATGACTCCTCCAATAATTTAATAAATACATTTTCAAATATAGGGTTTAAATTGATAATGGAGAATTATAAAGGGTGCAAAAAAGTTTTTCTCTGCGTGAGGACATGCCGCGAGGCAGACTGCCGAGGTTCTTGTCCTCACGCAGAGAAAAACTTTTATGCACCCTCCTATTATTAGGGAAATAATAGGATTAAAAGTTTGAGTTCATACATGAATGGAAGTAAAAATTTATATAAGAGATTTCTTCGAAATGACAGCGAAGTGGTTTAGAATAAGTAGGCATGCTAGATAAAAAAATGCAGTCAATAACAAATTATCAACTGCATTCTATAATTTTATTCTTTCTCCTTAAGCATAATATCTACAACTTATAACTTACAACTTATAACTTATAACTTATAACTTACATCTTAATACTTACAACTTCTTCATCCAATCTTCACCAAAAACTTTGCATCATCTGAATTTGGATTATAAATAACTAAATGAATGATTCCTCCTTCGTGACTATAGCCAAGTTCTTCGGCAGTTTTTTCAACAAATATATTAGGGTTGTTTGCTACTGTCACCGAATGTATTGTTGGTGCACTCGTCTTTGTCATACCATAATAGAATTGTAATCCAGTACCAATACTCACTTTCATTCTGATAGGAGTAGTGGCAGTAATGCCGTCTGTTTTTCTTGAAGTCTTTATTTGAGGTTTGACCGTTCCCTTTCTATCCACAACTTTACTATCGGTATCATAAATAACATAGTTCTCAGCCTTTAGTTTGTTTTCGGCAGCCGTATAAAATGCATGACCTGTTTGACACAGTCCTTTCAGTGTAGTAAATAAGCCGTTTGCAGCATTACGTCTGATAATAGTAGTCGATTCAGCATTGCCTACTAATGTGGGCGTAGCTGAAGTAAGTGGCAACAATGCGGCAGACTCTGTTGTGATATCAGTAAGCATCGCTGGTTTAAGACCTTTTATGGTCATCTTTGTAGTATAAAGCGTGCTTTTCAAGATGATATTAGGACAGATATTAATCAAATCATTGGCATTCATTCTTGATAGTCCCTTAACATTAAATGATTTGAGTTCGGCAGAATTTCTCGTAAAAGTATCATTCGCAATGCCAACAACTACATTAATTGATTTTCTCAACACTTTTATCTGTACATTCCTAGCTGAAAAACCAATAGAAGAGGTATTACGCCCTACTACATTTGGTGGAATAGCTACAAAAGCTATTCTTTCTGCCTCTAAATCAGTAATCATTTTAGGAGTGACACCTCGAGTTAACAAATCAGTAGCATCTTGTGTCAGATAGGCTTCTTTTTCTATACAGCAAGCTGTAAGGTTATTATAACTCATAGAAAAAATCAACGGAAACAATTTTGTAGCAGACATAATCGAATGTTTTATAAAGCAATTGTAATATTATTTCCTGCAAGAGTAGTCTTAAAATTCCATTAAAAATAATTAATCATTAAATTAGATAATTTTATTTTTTTGAGGATAAAAAGTTTTATAATTATTTGTTTTTCAATAATTTATTTTTATATTTACAAGGTATGGATTCGTCAATAAGTATCAATAATACGTCATAATGACGTATAAATACACCAATTCTATGCAATATGTTTCCTAATATCATTTATCATATAATCAATGGATGCAATCATTTACCAATATGCATCAATCATTTGCCATTATTCATCAATCATGCGCCAAATACATCCTTCATATACCATCTACATACAATCATTTATCATTATTCATCAATCATTCGCCAAATACATCATTAATCAACGAATAATCATCAATCATACATCGTTTGCAGTCAATCATGCGCCATTATGCAGTGGAAAACGGTATATTATCAACGTTTAATTGATAATCATTAATAGAAAATGGAAAACTAAACGATGAAAATCAACATTTATAATATTACTCTTAATTATTTAGAAAGTTAAATGATAAATGTAAGATTGTAAATGCCGTATATAGTATTGTAGATAGTAGAAATATTAACACCTTCATGCTTAGATAGTGACAATTTCTAAGATTTAAAACATATACACATAAAGTAAATGGTATTGTTGTCATTTATATTGATTAGCTTGCAGGGATTTGTAATTTTTCCATTACCAATTATATCTATTTTGCCTACTCTTCATTTGTATGCCTGATACTTATTAATGTTACTTATTTGGTTGTGAAAGCGACCCGATAATTTATTTTCCTATTTAATTACTTGCAAATATTGCTTACTTAAATCGGATCATTAGTTACTAAAAAACCTATTATGATAAGTTTATCAACATTAGAAGTGAACAGAACCGGTCAAGTGATTACTGTATCATCACCAAAATCGTCCTTTTTGAATGGCTTACTACCAACAATAGGCGGCTTAATCACAAAACAATTTGACGAACCTACCAATAAAATGATGGAAGACCGGTTGAAGGCTATTTTTAATTCATCGTTTGGAAATGAGTTCACAATTACTATCAACAACTTGCCTGTACAATGTACAGCCTATCACTATTCGGAAGAAAGGGCTGTGTTTAATTTCAAACTGATTGAGCAAAGAACTTATGAGAACCTACAGGATATCATTGATAAAAAAAATGAGGCATCACGGTTGAAACTATTGGACTTCCCATTTCAAAATTCCAATATCCCTATCTTATATGTATATAGGGATGGCAGTCTCTATGATTTCAATGAAGCATTTTGTGATTTGTTTGGATATAGTATAGATGATGCGAAGGCATTTAATTTGTCAAATTGGAATCAGGCTTATTACCCTGATACGTGGGAGGATACATGGGAAAAATTAAAGACAAAGGGAGTAATCAGTTTCACTTCTCAACGATCTAAGAAGGATGGCACAGTGATAGATGTTGAAATTAGGGCGCATTATATAAAGTTTGGCGACTTGGAACTAAACTGTGCCTCAATAACAGATATCACAGAGCTGAAAAAGCAAGAAATAAAGCTAAAACTGGCTGATTTCTCGTTTCAAAATGTCTTTTCTCCCATTACATTTGTCAGGGAAGATGGCACTTTCTTTTATTATAATGAAGCTACTGCCAATCTCTTTGGCTATACGATGGAGGAGTTTGAAAACTTAACCATCTTTGATATTCTCACCACCTTCAATCATCAGCAATGGCAAAACAGATGGAATAATGTGAGTCAAAATATCAAGTTGACACTAAATACAAGACTTCAAAAAAAAGATGGCAGTGAAATTGACGTTGAAATTCGAACGAATAGGATAAATTTTGGAGATTTAGAACTAAACAGTTCCTTTTATACGGACAATACTGAGAAGAAAAAGCTAGAAATGAAACTAGAAATGGTTGAGTTTTCTTTTAGGAACTCGGAAACTGCGATTGTTTATTTGCAAGAAAATGGACAATTGATAGATTTCAATGAGGCATACATTCAATTGTTAGGTTATACCAAAGAGGAAGCAGCTAGCTTGAAAACTTTTGAACTGAATCTTGATTTCGATGGAGGATTTTGGGAGGAAAACTGGCTGACGTTGAGAAAAAAAAGAATTGTCACCTTTTTTACCAAAAGAAAAAAGAAAGATGGCAGTATCATGGATCTCGAATTACGGGTGAATATGATGACTCATGACGAAACAGAAGTATGTTGTGCCTATATAACTGATGTTACAAAAAGGAAAGAGATTGATGAACACTTGAATGTGGTGGATTTTGTATTTAAGAATGCGTCAATTGCGATTTTGTTAATAAAATTTGACGGTTCATTTTATGATTTCAACTTAGCGGCACTTGCTATGTTTGGCTATTCAAGAGAAGAAATGAAAGAATTGCGGGTGATTGATATATACCCTGAGGCCTATCCCGAAGTAAGACAAGAAATATGGAATACTATTAGATCAACAGGGATATTGTTACACTATAAACGAATGTTGAAAAAGGATGGCACTTGGATGGATATAGAAATGAGGTCGAACCACATCATTAAAGGTGAACTTGAACTTAATTGTGCATTTTTGATTGACATTACCGAAAAGAAGAAACAGGAAGAGAGGCTGAAATTGTTGGAAAAAGTGGTGACAGAAACCAATCAATCTATCTTAATTGCAGATGCCACCGAGGGGATGGACACCCCAATTATCTATGCAAATAATGCGTTCAAAAATATTTCAGGCTATTCGTTAGAGGACGTGAAAGGGCAAAATCCACGTATGCTACATAAGGACATGGAAGTGGGTGATGACGAAGGACGTACTGTTATGAGAAATGCTATTAAAAATTGTATTCCTTGGCGGGTAGAGGTGGTGAATACTAAGAAAAATGGGGAACATTATTGGGCGGATATTGCTGGATTTCCTGTATTTGATAAGATTTCGGGAAAATATAGTCATTGGGTGGCCATTAAATCGGACATTACCAAAAGGAAAGAAGCGGAATTGGAAAGAGAACAGATGATGAATGAATTGATTGAAAATAATAAGGAACTAAAACAATTCAGTTATATTACCACACATAATCTTCGGGCACCTTTGACCAATCTATTATCAATATGTAAGATAATTGACACCGATAAGATAAAAGACATCCGTACCTTAAAACTGATAGAGGGATTCAAATCATCTACTTACCATTTGAATGATACACTGAAAGACCTTATTAGTATTTTGATTATCAAAGAAAATATCAATATCACAAAAGACAGTCTTAGTTTCCAAGAAAAATTGGATAAGGTGAAATCATTTCTTTCCTTACAACTGAGTGAGGAAAAGGTAGTGATAGAAGCTGATTTTGAGGAAATGCCTATGGTAAAATTTACGAATGTGTATCTAGAAAGTATTTTATTGAATCTATTAACCAATTCAATAAGATTCAAACACCCTGAAAGAAGCCCGATTGTGAAAATAAAATCATCAAAAAATGGGGATGGCAAAACGCAACTTACGTTTTCAGATAACGGGATTGGGATGAACATGAAACTGGATATGATTAGGGACAGAATATTTGGTTTGTATCAACGTTTTCATAATAATTCTGAAGGAAAAGGGATTGGTCTTTATCTATTACACTCACAAATAACAGCGCTAGGAGGTAAGATAGAAGTGGAAAGCGAAGAAGGGGTGGGAACAACGTTTACGATTACGTTTAGTTAGGAAGGGAAAGGTAGAAGGTAAAAGGTGTAGGGTAGAAGGTGTAGGTAGGTAAGTGACTTTACGAAATAAGTCTAAAGTCATCAAAAAAAATGTCGGATAGGAGTCTTGATTTTTGAAAAACGTTTCTTTGAATAGTTTTTTTTTGTTTTCTAAAAGAAAACTGCATTACATTATAGAAGTGTTTAATATTATTAATCGTAAAACTTTATTATCATATTGAAAAGAGTATCCGATAGCGTCCTCTGCATTGCAAGAATGGTATTATGAACTTTCGAAACATGACTTTTCTAACTTCAATGAATTAAGAAATGTATATGGGAGTGTAAGTATTGTGGGTGATGACAGGGTTGTATTTAATATTTTAGGCAATCATTTCAGATTAGTAATTAGGATTGTATTCAATTTTAAAACTATTCAGATAAAATGATTTGGAACTCATGCAGAATTTGACAATTTTGATGTAAACAAAATTAAATTTAAAAAGAAATAAAATGACAATCAAACCAATTAAGACGGAAGAAGAATACGAATAGTACCTTGAATGGGTAGATGAAATGTTTGACAAAAAAGTACATCTAGATACAAAAGAAGGAGAACTGCTTCAAGTAGTTTTACTTCTTATAAAAAGCTATGA
>CANCKV010000032.1 GCA_947378615.1 Chitinophagaceae bacterium
AATGTCGGTACCGTAGTTGGAGCAAACACGAAGATTTGCTGTAACGTCGGTACCGTAGTAAGGGCAAACACGAAGATTTGCTGCAATGTCGGTACCGTAGTTGGAGCAAACACAATTTTTGGGTTAAATTATTTATTAATCAAATTAAAAAACGAAAATGGACATTAAACCTTGGAAGTTTACAGACGATCAATTTGAAATTGAAACACGTGACAATGTAAAAAAAGCTATTATATTAAGTACATTTCATGATAGAAACCTAAGAGTATTATCCCTACAATATCCTGCATTATTGCCGCTTTACACACGGTATCATGTGGTGCATTTGGCCTTTATTGCAGGTTATGACGCACATACAAGTTCTGGAGAAGTACAGCAAGGGGATAGAAAAACGGTTTCTCAAAGTTTAAAGGCATCAAAATTATTACTCACCGAAGAATGGATTCCATCAATTTCGAAAATTTATAAGATTTCATCGCCTGAATATATGGCCATTTTTCCCAATGGATTAAAGCCTTTCAACAGTGGAGGTATTGACAAAAAAATTAAGGCATTTAATATTCTGAGTCTTAATATTGGAGCAGATCCGGCACTTGCCACTATTAAAACAGTCATTGACAGTACTTATACAGCCTTACTTTTGACAAGGACAGGTCAGAATGATGCAAAAACGAATACTGCTTCGAGTAGTGCCTTGTTGGAACCGCTTCGTTTCGCAGCAATGAAGATGATGTATCGTAATCTTGGCAATATCATGGACAATTTTTGTGATACAGTTGCAGTGATGTGTGCGCTTGTTTTTGACTTAGTGACTCTACGTGAAAGTGCTCAAAAGGTTTATAGGGGAAATATACTTCGAATGGCATCCAAAAATATTTTGTCGCATACATTTTTGGCCGATGATGAATTTGCCATTAAGATTATCGGTACTGGTTCTTACAAGTTTAATTTATCCTCTACTGCTACAGGCGTTGATAATACTGAAGTAGAAGTATTTGCGAATATTAAGACAATTATCAAAATCTCTCAATTCGAAATGACCGATTATTCAAATTATCGTTTTCTCAATTTGGTAAGTAGTTCATCCGAGGCAGGAAGTTTTAGATTACAATTATTGTGAGAAAAGGGAAAATATGAAAGGTAATAATTTGATATCGGTAAAGAAGGAACATTCTGCTTCAAAATGAAAGAATACGTTTGTTGTGTTTGGTAGAGACAAGGCATGCCTTGTCTCTACTAAATTACCTTGTCTATTTTTAATTTCCTTTTTCTATTCATATTCGCCTTGCCTCTACTAAATCATCTTGTTTCTACAAATATCTCTTACTTATTGACACACTTCACTTTTGACAATTCTCATCCTTTCAAAAAAGAAAATGGATCTATTCATTTAGATAGATAGCTTAATAAGAAATGAATACAGAATAAAAGCAAAGCGTTACGCTGCTATATTTGCACCCACATTTATATAGTAGGATAAACATTAATCAATGTTGAGTTATGGGACATAAAAAGTTGGTGAGATTTGAGGCAATAAAGAGTTTTACAAATGTATTGGAATATCCTGAAGGGATGCAAGGGCAATGGTATCAACAATTTGAAAATACGAATCCTATCACTCTTGAACTTGCGTGTGGAAAGGGTGAGTATGCAGTGGGTTTAGGAAGAATGTATGACAACAGAAATTTTATTGGGGTGGATGTGAAGGGAAACCGTATTTGGCGTGGGGCTGTGACGGCTATTGATGAAGGGCTCAACAATGTAGCCTTCCTACGTACGGAGATTGATAAGCTGCCTAATTATTTTGCTCCAAACGAAATTAGCGAGATATGGATTACTTTTCCTGACCCTCAACTTCGCACCTCAAAGGCTAAAAAAAGATTGACTCATCCGAAGTTCTTGCGTCTTTATCAACAGTTTCTAAAGCATGACGCTATCATTCACCTGAAGACAGATAGTCCAGATTTATATCAATTTACTAAAGCGGTAGTCAACTTATTTGATTTGCCGTTGTTAAAAGATTTTGACGACGCATATCACCAACCAAATATTGGTGAGGAACTTCAGATAAAAACGTATTACGAAAGCCTAGATATCGCTAAAAGTAAGCGGGTACATTATCTGCAGTTTCAAATTAATAAGGAATTGCCTCTTGAAAAAGATGAGCAATTAAAAGAATTGATTAATGGAATTGAAACTGATTGAGAACGAAGATTTTTATTATGGAGAATGTGGTTTTGTAGTACTCACCGAACAATGTCACTTAAAAAGAGGGTATTGCTGTGGCTATGGCTGCAGGCATTGTCCTTATGAATATGAGTCTGTTCCCGAACCCAAAAAGAGCAGGGCAATCGAAGAGAGAGAGAAGTATTAGGTTGTAGGTTGTAGGTAGAAGGCGGAAGGTGTAAGGTGTAAGGTATTAATGCGAATCAAGGGTTGAAGTACCGTTAGGTACTAAATATTGGTAGTAAAATATTAAAATGAAGGCTTGAAGTGCCGTAGGTACGACATAATTTGCGTTTGAAACTATAAAAAGTATTTCTTTTGAGCATTTTAAAATGATATGTCGTCCCTACGGGACTTTAGGCAATTATTATTCACCTGTTTCCTACCGATATTTCGTGCCTACGGCACTTATCCAAGCGTATTTCAACCCTTGATTCGCATTATTAAGTATTAGGTTGTAAGTTATGATTTCTATAGTGCCCTTTGTTTTCCCTTGTTTCCTTTGTGGTAAAATAAAAATATAACCCTTGGCAAAAAAAGAAAAGTCTTCACAAAAGCTTCCGTCTATACTTCCGAGTGGAGGGAAAGAATCCTCATTTTTTGAGCAGGTTTATCAAGTGGCACGACAAATTCCTCTAGGCAGGGTAACTACTTATGGAGATATTGCAGCCTATTTAGGAGCTAAAAAGAGTGCTCGAATGGTTGGATGGGCAATGAATGGTGCGCATACACAAGAAATACCTGTACCTGCACAAAGGGTAGTAAACAGAAATGGCATGCTAAGCGGAAAAGCACACTTTGCAACTCCTACTTTAATGCAAGAACTATTAGAAAGTGAAGGAATTACAATAGAAAATGATACGGTTCTTGATTTTAAGAATAAACTTTGGAAACCCGAATGAGGATACGGATAAAGTCTTACTAGTGTTGTAGGTCATAAGTATTATTTATGAAAATGTATTTCAGTACAATATCTCACTTGCTAAAATGATTTTCAAAATATCTCATAAATAAAAAAGTCAAGGATACCGCCTACACTCTTGACTAGTAATCTAAATTGTAAACATTCATGACATGCAATTACATCACTTCTTTCAAAAAGACTTCAATCACCTCGCCAATTTCTTTATTTTTCCCATTAAGTCCATGCCCTCCGCCTGGAATGGTGATTAATTGATTCTTGACGCCCTCTTCATCTAACTTTTTATGCAATTCAACCGATTGTAAATAAGGAACTATTTTATCGGCATCACCATGAATAATTAATACAGGAGGACTTGTTTTTTTAACATAATAAATTGGCGAAACAGATGCCAACAGATTTTTATTTCCAATATAATCTCCAAGCCATAAAGCAGCAGACTTATTTCGTTCAACGCCAGAAACCGTTAAATCAGTGGGTCCGTATTTGTCAATTATAGCTTTTATGGTAAAGTTTTCGATATGCTTAAAATTGCCATCGAAACGATGATCTTTTTGAAGTAATCCCGCCATTAATGCCAAATGTGCACCTGCACTAGCACCCATTATGACAATCTTATCAGGATTTATATTAAACGTTTTTGCATGTTCTACAACATATAGTATTGCAGCACGTACATCTTCAATTGCTGCAGGTGCGGGTGCAACGTCAGATAATCTATAATCAATATTTGCCACTGCAAATCCATTATTAAAGAAACTACCGAAACCTCCTTGATCCTCTTTTGCTCCTACTCTCCATCCTCCCCCATGTATATTAAATACAATTGGAGTAGGTTTACTAGCAGTTGGATTGTAAAAGATATCCTCCTTACCTCTCCAATCGCTAACTGTTGAATAGACTTCATCCATTTTAGCAAGATATCCTGCAGGGAAAGTTACCTTAAAATATTCTGCGGGGGTTTGAGCAAAGAGTTTTCCTATCAATAACAACAAGAAAACGAAGAGAATCTTTTTCATTTATTCTATTTTATCAAAAAATAATAATTAGATGTATTCAAACTATGCAAAACAATCGCTTTTCATTTTATTAAGCAACTAGTTTTGACTACTAGACGTATAATAATTTTTCTGCTTAATTAGGTTAGTTTCATTACGAACTTCGACGAAAAACTAAAGAACGATTCTCTGGTTGAGCTCGTCAAAACCGAGTTAAATTAAGGTTCCTCCTTTCTTATGCAGTCTTCGAAA
Organism: Chitinophagaceae bacterium; assembly: GCA_947378615.1. Taxonomy (GTDB): domain Bacteria; phylum Bacteroidota; class Bacteroidia; order Chitinophagales; family Chitinophagaceae; genus Parasediminibacterium. The sequence goes on from CANCKV010000032.1 coordinate 4,399, forward strand.
GGCTGCAAATGACATCTTTTAAAATGTAAAGTACTCTTCGAAAATTAACCTGTCAGACTGAGGCTCTCGAAGTCGGTTTGAAATATTAGACAATCTTGCAGATCGATAAACTGCTAATGCATCTTTTTTGAAAAATGTGTAATTGCATTTAAAAGACGAAGAAATTAGCTATTTTGTTTTACTTTAGCTGTCATCCCGTAGGGATCTAACCAAAATTAAACAACTGTTTATTGTGTTAGAGATCCCTGCGGGATGACATTCGAGAAACCTTTTTTTGTTGTAAATACTTTCATTTCAAAAAACTTGAGAACCTCTAATTAATGCCTCAACATTACAGACATTCCTTAACTTAACTACATTGTAAAAACGGGACTTTAGCCAATTCTAACATTTATCCCTACAAATCTACCTACGGTACTTATCCACGCTTATTTCAACCCTTTATTCGCATTAGAACTCAATACTTATGACCTAATTCTTACAACCAAATCAACCAAAAACACTAACAACTAATTACTACAATTAACCACTAATAACTTAAAGGCTATCGCAATACCATTTGTCTATCCGCATCAAGACGTACCAAAATAAATAACAATATAGTGAAACTTAATAATGATGACCCACCATAACTAATAAGTGGAAGGGTAATGCCAATAATAGGGAATAGTCCAATAGTCATACACACATTCACCACTATATGAAAAAACAAGATACTTGCTACACAATAGGCATAAACTCGGCTAAAGGTACTTCGTTGTTTCTCTGCTAAATTAATTATCCGTAGCAATAAGAATAAATAGATTGCCAAAAAAACAAAACATCCGGCTAAACCAAATGCCTCACCAATACTCGTAAATATAAAGTCGGTATGTTGTTCTGGAACATACTTTCCTCTTGTTTGTGTGCCTTTCAGAAACCCCTTGCCAATTAATCCTCCCGATCCAATAGCAATTTTGCTTTGGCGTACATTGTAATCATCGGGTTTCTTAGCAGCCTTTTCTTTGTCTGAAACCCTCCTCATTGCACTCTTGTTTTGACTACAATCATAGTCCTTTCCAACCATGCTGAATATGCGGGTACTTTGGTAACATTGGAACACGTTATTAAAGATATATGGCACAGCAAACCGTTGAACACTCACACAAATTGCCCAAATTGCAATGATAGTAACCAATAGATTCTTATTGCGTTTTCGTATTCTTTTGGTAAAATAGATGGTTGCAGCTGCAATAATGGTTAATGCTATCGCCAAAGTATTTGGTTCTAAAATCAGGGTGGCAATCACTAATGCAGCGAAGGAAAATCCAAAAATCAACAATGCAGGTGGCAATCCCTCTCTGTACATGACAATAAAGAAAGAAAAGTAAACTAAGGCCAAACCTGTTTCATTTTGAAAAATGGAAAGAATAGCAGGCGAAAGCGCAATACAGCCTCCAATTATCTGCGAACGAAGTTTTGAGAAGTCAGTTTCCTGTCGTGATAGGAACTTTGCTAGTGCTAATGATGTGAATATCTTACAAATTTCGGCAGGTTGCAAATTAAATCCTCCCCCTAAAGGAATCCAACTTTTTGAGCCATTGATGCTTTTACCAATTACAAATGTTGCCAACATGAGCAGAATACCAAAGGCGTACATCATATTGGCAAAGGCTGTGAAGAGTTTACTGTCTGCTAATAAAATAAACATTGCCATCACGATACACAAAAAAGTAAACATTAATTGCTTACTATAATTTGTTTTTCCTGCAATAAAAGTCTGAAAGACATTGATACCAGGCTTATATTCAACCATGAAAATACATAAGATACCAATTGCGACTAATAGGGCATATACCCATACCACTACCCAATCAATCCCTTGAGAAATTTTTGTATTGTTTCTTGAACTTGTCATATCGGGTTAGGCTTTGATTGTTTTTTTATTGATAGTATATTGTTTCTCATCCGTCAAAATCGCTGCACTATGAAAAGTTATTGACTTTTTCTTATCCCTACTTTCTCTTGGTTTTGTTAGAATAGGCTTTTCAGGAATTCGATCTGTAGAATCAATACTGATTTCTTCCTCAGTAGTATCTTCTTCTTCTTTTTCTTTTTGTTGTTGAATTAGCAAGTTCAGTTTTGCCTGTTTGACGGAATCCATTCTTGCCATTGCGAGTTTCATCATTGGTGGAATCAAATTCTTTTTAGCCAATTCTTCCACCTTTGCCTTTCTTTGAGAACCTTCAATTGAATCTTTAATGTACTGTTCAATCATCAAACTTGCAATAGGTGCTGAAGACTGTGCTCCAAATCCTGCATTTTCACAGATAATGGCTATGGCAATCTTTGGATTATTGCGAGGGGCAAAAGCACCAAAGAAGGCGTGATCTTTTTGTTTTGTCATTACTCCATTGACTTTCGCAGAATTTTGAACTGTTCCTGTTTTACCACAAACCACGATACCGGGAACTTTCGCCTCGGCTCCTGTACCAAATTCCATTACAGCTTGCATTCCATTTTGAACTTCTTCAAAAATACTATCAGGAACATCTTTTGTGGTATGTTTTACCTTAAAGGAATCTAACATCCCATACACATCACCCCCTTCTATAGAATCAACAAGGTGAGGAGTGTAGAAATAGCCTTTGTTGGCAATAGTAGCCATTACATTTGCCAATTGTACAATAGTAGTTTGAACTTCACCTTGTCCGATTGAATTGGATATGATATTACACGAGTTCCAGTTTCTTCCAAATATTTTACGGTAATAAGAAGATACTGGAAGATTACCATTTTTTTCTGAAGGAACATCAACCCCTAATCTCTTACCTAATCCAAAAGAGTAGGCATATTCATTGAATTTGGTCAATGCACTATCGGCATTACCAAACTTTTGTTGATCAAGTGTACGTTTAAATACAGTTGCAAAGAAGGTATTACAACTATGGGCAATTCCTTCTTTGAAATTAAAATAGCCAGGGTCAAGGCATTTTGGCTTGCCATTGCCACATCCCCAAAAAGCACCCGAACATCCGATCCTAGAATTAGCATTAATGACACCTTCTGTCAATCCTACAATTCCCACAATGGTTTTGAAAGTTGAGCCGGGAGAATATTTACTACTTACGGTACGATTAATCAATGGAAGACGAGGGTCAAGCGCCAATTCACCATAATGGTGGCGTCGTTGGTTACCAGTCAAATAGTTGGGGTCATAAGTTGGGGCACTTACCATACAAAGGATTCCCCCTGTTTTGGGGTCGATAGCTACTATACTACCCACTTTGTTTGTCATGAGCTTTTCACCAAGCTTTTGAAGATTAACATCAAGACTTAAATGGAGATTTTTTCCTGCGACAGCAGAAGTATCATATCTTCCATTTTCAAAAGAACCTTGAATACGACTTTTATTATCTCGAATAAAGCGCTTTACCCCTCGCTTACCCATCAAAATCTTTTCATAATTTCGTTCCAACCCCGTCATTCCTGCATAGTCACCATTTTCATATCCTTCATCCTTATGTTTACGGAGAAATGAAGTATCCACTTCTGCAATATAACCTAGCACATTGGCGGCAGTACTAAAAGGATAACTTCTAGCTGAACGTTCACTAAGGATGAAGCCTGGAAATTTGAACATATTTTCGTTTAGTCCCGCATACATTTCGGGTGAAAGAAGTGATTCAAAAACACTTGGGCGTACCGTTCCATTTCTATAACCAATTTCCTTGATCCTTCTTTTATATTCTACTGAGTCAATGTTGAGTAATTTGCAGAGGGTGAGTGTATCCACTCCCTTTGCTTCTACAGGAGTTACCACCAAATCGTACATAATTATATTTTCAAGGATACTTTTATTATTTCGATCGTAAATAATTCCTCTATCAGGATATATTATTTTACGATAAATCGCATTGTTTTCCGCAGCCAATTTGTATTTAGCAGAAAAGACTTGAAGATTTACCAATTGACCAATGATTACCAAAAAAACAAAGCCAAATGCTATTTGAATAATGCCACTACGACTTTGATTGAATACAGACATAAGTTAATATCGATTTATAATCTATGAATTTGTGTTGTAAATATGACCGATGAAATTCCCAAAAAACAAACTATAGCTCCTTCAACCCTTCATCAGTTTGAAACAAAAATAAGAGGTTTGACCTGCTAATGTAAAAGGAAATTTATTTAGCCGTAAAATAAACAAAAAAAATATAGAATAATAGAACGAAGAGGAAGTATTACGATAGATTAAAGGGAGACCAATGGGTAAACCAATATTTTATTGTCAATATTTTGACAATAAAAATGGTTTGGTGAGGGAATCAAATAAGATAGTGCGCTGTTATATTTGAAATTTGAATACTATGAAATTTCATACTGAAAATGCTTACCACATATTTGTCCATCCTAGGAATCAAGAGAACGCTTCCTGAATTAAATTTTAAAGCGTATGATGCTATTGTCATTAAAAATAGTCAGAAGTTTCAATGTTGAATTGACAAGTGGTTTAAAGAAACTGATAGCATGAAGTCGTAAGATAAAAGCATATCAATGAATTTAATAGGCACAATTAATGTCAAAATTGCCTTATATGGTTATTTTGCATACTTCCACCAATCAGATAGGCTACTACAATTTTTAAATTCACTATCAATTGTAATATAATAGTTTGGTAAATGTTCTTTGAACCATTTTGATAAAGCAACTTGCTTTTTCTCGTCTAAAGCCCTTGCTGCAATTCTATTATAATCTTCCTTTAAATTCTCTCTATGAGGTTGTGTTCTATTTTTCAAATAAATTAAACGAACCATTTTCCTTCCTCTTTCATCTGTATAAACTAACGGTTTAGAAACAGAACCGGGTTTCAAATTTTTGATGCCAATTACTAATTCTTTGTCAAGCTGGTCGATATTCAAAAATGAGGAACCATCTCTAGCAGTTATTCTACCACCATTGAATTTGCTATTTTCATCATCGCTAAATTTATCAACAGCTTCTCCAAAACTGATATAACCTTTATCAATCAACTCCTTTGCAGAATCTAACTTTACAATAGAAAGTTTTATTTCATCTTCAGTAACAGGAGGAATCTTTAAAAGATGTCTAACTATAGCATCATCACCTGCTCGGCTGACCATTTGTATCAAATGAAACCCAAATTTGGTTCTTACAATATTAGAAATCTGTCCTTCCTTTAATCTGAATGCAGCGGACATAAATGTCGGGTCAAATTCTTTGGTAGTTCTATTGATATTATATTGTCCACCATTTTCTTTACTACCTGGATCTTCGGAGTATAATTTACATAGCTGATCAAACTTTTTTGTACCATTTTCAGCCTGCCTTTTGTATTCATACAATTGCTTGATGCAAAATTCTTCAATTTCCTTACTTGCTTTAGGCTGAGATTGTACCTGACTAAGTTCGATTTCACTTTCATAATAAGGCAAACTGTCTTTAGGAATTTTATTATAATATACAGCAACTTCTACAGGAGAAATCTTAACGGGTTCAAGAATCTTACCCCTCATCTGATCGGCAAGTTTCCGTTCTTTAAATACTTGTCTAAAATCTTCTTTTATCTGATATACTGTCCTTCCTGCCACTTCTTCAAGTACTTCTTTGGAACCATAAGCACTTATGAAACCCCTAATTTGATTGTCAAGCCCCGATTCAATTTCGTCTTCACTAACCACAAGTGAATCCTTTTCTGCTTGTAAAACCAATGCCTTTTGAATTAACTGCCCCTCAAGGAAAGCGCATTCGGGATTATGGGGCAATTGTGCCTCTTGTCCTTGTCGCTTATAATCAGCAATTGCATTTTGAATATCAGAACGCAATACAATCTTATCACCTACTTGAGCAACAATTTTGTCTGCTATTACCTTTTTAGTTTGTCCATAACTGAAAAAACAAAAAGAAAGTATAATAAAGCTTAGTAAATATTTTTTAATCATGTTTTATTTCCCTTTATGTGGTAAAGAGTTTACCTTTTAATGCGGACGAAAATAAGGTATTCATTAAGCCTTATTTTATTTTTCCAATTGTTTTTAACAAACTGTTTCTGAAAACAATACTGTTTGGGATATCTTAACCATTGATTTTCGGTGATTTGAATGATTATAAATGTAGAAACTATGCTGCATTTCTTTCATTAATCAAATCTTTTAACTTTCACAAACCAGAAATCCCTATAACTGAAAATAAAGTTTAGCTGACCATAAGCTTCTTCAATCAAACCAACATTGGTAGTACCTCTTTTACCTGCTTCAAGGCTAATCTGCAATCCTAGATTACTCCTTAAGAAATTGGTGCCATAACCTATAGTAGCCCCATAGCTTCCTATTTGTTGACCATTAATTTGAAGATAAGAATTGTTTATAAAGACACCCGTTTGAAAAAACTGTCTTTCAAAAGATAAATCTTTGAATGTCCTTTTGTCCGAAACTTCAAAACCAAAAGCAAGAGATCTAGAATTAATTAACTGATAACTGATACCCTTATAGTTTTGATCACTCCAGTTTTGGAAAGAATAGTCAACTGCAAATGTGAATTTATCTTTCAATCTAGCTGCAATACTTCCAGCATATTGAGCAGGAAGAACTATATCTTGTGATTTGAAATCAGAATTAGTGGAGACGGTTGAATTTCCATAAACTACTGATAGGTTGTAGCTAGGGTTTAGTGAAGTTTTAAAAGTAGCAGTTCCGCCTAAAAACATTTTCCATTTACTATTTAACTTAGCTGTGTATTGAAATGAGGGTTTAAGTAAAGGGGCCCCAATGATTGCCTTTCTAGTTGTGATAACTGAACTGTCGATACCATTGCCTGTAGCTAATGTCTCAGTTTGATTGAGTTGACCAAAAAGGTAAGACGCTTGCAGCCCTAATGAAAGGGATTTAGAAACTTTATAACCTGCAGCTAAATATAATTGATTGATACTTCCAGAACCTTCATAATAGGATGGAAGAGTTGAATTATTCCCAATCAAATATTTAGAGTCAAAAAAAGAATAATTACTACTACTATAAGGTTGCAAACCAATACTAAGTCCCCATTTTGGTTTTATCTTCATGGCTATTGAAATTTTCTTTATTTGCATATCAGAGGATTGACCTGATGCACTTGAAATCGGATTGCCAGTATAAGTTACAAGTTTAAGCCTAGTAGCTAACTCAAAATTAAAAAAGTAGTCATCTAGATTTGCCAAGGACGCAGCATTACTATTATTCAAAAATCTATTTGAAAATAATGCCATTCCTGCATGCCCCATTCCTGATGACCTGTCAAAACCACTTTGCTCTATGTCACCAATTCCATACATAGAATAGGGTGAATTATTATTTTGGGCAATAACAAGTCTTTGTAAACAAAAAAGAAAAGTCAGATTTAATATTATCTTTTTATACATAATTAGCGAATGGTTATTGCGGTTGAACAGTTAAATAATTGATTTCTAAAATTGTATTACTTACCCTATCAGGATAATATTTATCACCGATAACAACCCTTTCAAATTGTGTTTGAGATGCAGGGACAGGAGGTGCTAATAGTAATCCATATTCTTTAATGTTAGCTGATGGATTTTCAATTAGATATTTGATATAGCTAGAAACATCATAAGAATAACTTGTTTTGTCTCCATATATATAATCAACGTAAAGGTTTCCACTTTGAGTTGTATAAGAACCACTTGCACTAATGCCAGAAAGAGGTGTTCCTAAAGAATTATTAATATCAGTTTGATATAGGTTTAGTGATGGGGGTAAATAGTAATAGGTATCATACGTCCTTTTTACAGGAAATACCTTTAAGGTTGCACTTAAAATCTTGATATAGTTAGGCACCTTTAATAACTCAGCCAAAGTAGGAAAACTGATTTTTGCCATTACTCCCGAAGAATATTGACAATAAGCCTTGTTATTAAGCAAAGAACTTGGTATTTTACTATTGTGAC
>CANCKV010000033.1 GCA_947378615.1 Chitinophagaceae bacterium
TTGGGAAAACACTGAAACAGAAGTGCAAAAAATTAGAGTAGAAAATAGTAAACTTAACTTCATTGTATAATTGCTTTTTTGCAAATATGTTGGTTTTGGGTTTACTATCCAACTAATATTATAGACAATTAATTTTTATTACTAAATATGTAAATTTGAAATATTATACTAATATCTAGGAATAAATGCCACAAATCCTTGTGGCTATTTGCGAAAATCATTGTTGACTTTGTATTAAGTCTTCTAATGAAGTAACCAAAATAAGTTCACATAAGCCTTTTATTTTACTTTCATTTAATTTTAACCCTTTATATGAACTGAATTCATTTATTTTTGTCTCCCTTGTTCAAAAGCAAGTATCATATCTAACAAGAACGAATGAAAAAAATAATATTACCGTTTATCGCTTTAATTGCTTTAGAAGCAACAATTCAGGCTCAACAAACTAAAACTGCATCTAAAGATTCAATAAAGGTGGTTACACCATTTTTGAAAAAAGAAAAAGAAGTGGCGCCTAAAAAAGATTGGAGCAAAGTAGATTTGAATAAACGTCCTGCAGATCATTTTATATTTCAATATGGGTTAGATGGATGGGCAGGTACTCCCGATAGTATTAGAACAAAAGGATTTTGTCGTCACTTCAATGTGTATTTGATGCTTGACAAGCCTTTCAAATCAGACCCTCATTATAGTGTGGCTTATGGAGTAGGACTTGGTACAAGTAATATATTTTTTGATAAAGAAATAGTTCGTTTAGAAGGTACAGGTAGTTCATTACCTTTTTCTGATGTTACTAATTCAGACCATTTTAATAAATTCAAATTGACAACTATTTATGCTGAAGTCCCTGCTGAAATTCGTTTTTACGAAAATCCAGAAAATAAGAATTCAGGTTGGAAAGGGTCAATTGGTATAAAGGCAGGTCTATTGTTGAAAGCATATACTAAGGGAAAAAACTTGATGAGTGCTTCAGGAAATAGTCTTTATGGTTCAAATTATATTCAAAAAATAAGCGACACCCGTTTCATCAACGGCACAAAAGTGGCTGTAAGTGGTCGAGTTGGTTATGGATTTGTATCATTACATGGCGATTTTAATGTTCTTGGTGTCATCAAAAACGGAATGGGACCTACTATCAATGCTTATTCAATTGGTATTTCAATAGGTGGTTTGTAATTCTAAATATATGAATAATTAAATAGTGAACCCTGATAGCTGTGGCTGTCAGGGTTTGCTATTTATACTCAAAATAAATACGACGAATGGGAGTATATCAAATCAATCTAAAATAAGGCGATGCATCATAGATTTTTTTGAAATTATTTTAACCGTTATTTAAAGTGCATAAAATCAATTAATTGCTTTGATAGAAAAGAAAATTATTAGACAAGAAGAACGAGCCATATTAGTAGGCGTTGTTCAAAAGGATCAAACTCCCGAACAAGTAGAAGAATACCTCGACGAATTGGAATTCTTGGCAGAAACTGCAGGTGCCGTTACCATAAAAAGATTTACTCAAAAGCTAGAAAGACCTGATAGTAAGACTTTTGTAGGAAAAGGAAAGCTAGAAGAAATTAAGAACTACGCAAAAAGCAAAGGCATTACAATTGTCATTTTTGATGATGAATTGACAGGTTCTCAATTACTGAATATAGAAGATGGAATTCAAACCAAAACTGTAGATAGAAGTGATTTGATTCTCGACATTTTTGCTAGTCGAGCAAGGACTGCACAAGCTAAAGTACAAGTGGAGTTGGCTCAATATCAATATATATTACCTCGTTTGAAGGGCATGTGGAAACACTTAGAAAGACAAGGTGCAGGTATCGGTTCGAGAGGGCCGGGTGAAACTGAGATTGAGACTGATAGACGTATTGTAAAGGATAAGATTTCTCTATTACGTAAGCGATTAGCAGAGATTGATAAACAAGCCTTTACTCAAAGAAAGGAAAGAGGCGAATTTATTCGAGTTGCTCTTGTGGGATATACAAATGTGGGCAAGAGTACCCTAATGACCCTATTGAGTAAGAGTGATGTATTTGCTGAAAATAAATTATTTGCTACTCTTGATACGACTACTAGAAAAGTGGTATTCGAAAATACACCTTTCTTATTGAGTGACACAGTTGGATTTATCAGAAAGTTGCCGCATCATCTTGTGGAAAGTTTCAAAAGTACCCTCGATGAAGTACGGGAAGCTGATATCCTGCTACATGTTGTAGATACCTCGCATAGTCAATATGAGGATCAAATTGGTGTGGTAAATAAGACTTTACAGGAATTGAAGGCTTATGAAAAACCAATTCTTACCATCTTTAATAAGATGGATTTATATGAAGAAAAATATTTTGACGAATGGCTCAGTTATCCCGTAAAGCAAGATATTCTAAGGGAGTTGAAAGAGCGATGGGAAAGAGAATTGAATGGTAATTGTGTGTTTGTATCTGCTACCGAACGAAATAATATTGATTTACTAAGGGATACTATTATCAGTAAGGTAAAAGAGATGTACACTATCCGTTATCCTTATAAGACTTTGCTTTATTAAAATTGAGGGAAGGAGGGAGTGATAAATTATGAGTGAAGAGTTATGAGTCGGTTTTATTTAGAAAAAAAAAGGTGTGGCGAAAGAAATAATCTGGCATAAGGTAGTTGATGACAAGAGGATGCTGCCTTTTAAAGAGAATAAAATGTGTGTAGTAACTGTAAGTGGTAAAAATATTACTATATCAGAACATCATTCAGTTTTACGTGCATTTGCTTATAAATGCCCACATGCAAGTGGCATCATGTCCGAAGGATATTTGAATTCTTTGGGCGAGGTTGTTTGTCCATTGCATCGATATTCGTTCAATACTTCGAATGGAAGAAATACATCAGGAGAAGGATACTACCTAAAAATATATCACATAGAAGAGAGGTTAGATGGTGTATATATAGGCATTGAAAAGGCAGGAATATTTGGATAAAATGAAAAATATAATTTCATATACAATAATTACATACTTTGGCTTCAATTTTAAAATGAAAAGTTAATGGAAAATACGACAGTAACAACATCAAGAAGGCATCCTAAGGGGCTCTATGTTTTATTTACAACCGAAATGTGGGAACGTTTTAATTTCTACGGAATGCGAACGATTCTATCTCTTTTTATAGCTCATGCATTGATGATGGGCGAAAAGGAATCGTCTATCATATATGGAATGTTCTTAGGACTTTGTTACTTGACTCCTATGTTGGGAGGGTATGTTTCTGATAAATTTCTTGGGAATCGAAACTGTATTCTATTAGGCGGTTTCGTGATGGCACTCGGACAACTCTTATTATTTATGAGTGCTAGTACATTTGAAACGAATCTTGTTCTTGCTAAAACAATTTCTTGGGTAGGGTTAGGGGTCATCATCTTGGGAAATGGATTCTTCAAACCAAATATTTCTTCGATGGTGGGGAGCCTATACCCTAAAGAAGAAAAAAGCAAACTTGATGCGGCCTTTACCATTTTTTACATGGGGATAAATATAGGTGCACTCTTAGGACAAACGATTTGCCCTCTTGTGGGTGATGTAAAGCATGGAGATGTGCGCGATTTAAGTGCTTTTAAGTGGGGATTTCTTGCAGCAGGTGTTGCAATGCTCATTGCATGTATTACTTTCTTTTTATTAAAAAATAAATATGTTAGAACTCCCGATGGTAAGCCTCTTGGTGAAAAGCCCGATAAAACAATTGTTCACGAAGGGGAATCTACTACTGCAAAATTCTCATCAAAAGCAGTTGCGATTGCAGCAGGTGCATTTATCGTTATTGCCTTATTTTTCAATACAGTCATTGGTCAAAACATCATTTATTCCATCATTTATGGAAGTGGTATTGCCTTAGCAGGATTGATTTTATCCGATCAAACCTTGAATAAAGTAGAAACACAACGAATTCTTGTATTATATATCGTTTCTTTTTTCATCATCTTTTTCTGGGCAGCCTTTGAACAAGCAGGCTCTTCATTAACTTTTATTGCAGACAATCAGACGGACACCCGTATTCTTGGATGGGAAATGCCTGCTAGTATGGTGCAAAATTTCAATGGCTTTTTCGTTATCATATTTGCTTATCCCGCTAGTCTGTTATGGTTATGGTTGCAAGGAAAAGGCAAAGAGCCTATCTCTCCTGTGAAGCAAGCAATTGGGTTGGCATTTATTTCTATCGGGTATTTAATTATTGCCTTTCAAGTAAAAGACTTAGGTACTAATGGTAAATTAGGTGTTATTTGGTTGGTGATATTGTATTTGCTTCAGACTTTTGGTGAGCTTTGTTTGTCACCGATAGGGTTGTCGTTAGTTGCGAAGTTGGCTCCTAAACGTTTTTCCTCTTTGTTGATGGGTGTTTTCTTCTTATCAAATGCATCAGGGTATGCCCTTGCAGGAACTCTCGGCGCATTACTCCCTCCTACTCAAGATAAGTTCAAGATTGCAAATCAGGCTGGAATAGATTTACAAAGTATTCTTGATGGACATATTATACCTACGGCTTCTCAATTAAAAACGCTAGCTACTGAAAAAATTGCGACAACTTATCCAACTTTTGCCGGCTATGTCATCCATAATTTGTTTGAGTTCTTCATGGTCTTCGTTATTCTTACAGGAATTGCTGCTTTATTATTATATGCAATTACACCTAAATTGAAGAAAATGATGCATGGTGTTAGCTAATGAAAATATTTTTGACAAATAGTATGCATTAAAGGATGACTCCACTTAATGCATACTAAATTGTCTCTTATTGAATCTCGATAAAATTGGACTGAAGCAATCAAAATCTAGTTGTAATACATATTTGCAAATTTCACTTCAATAAGCTTAGTGTGTACTAGTCCTGCTATTTTTGTAGAATTTATTAAATCACTACAGCATTTCTATCTCCTCCTTTGTCAAACCCGTGGTCATTATAATTATTTCATTCGAAACGCCCTGTTGCTTTAAAATGGTTGCCATCTCTTTTCTGCTCTCCAATTTCCCTTCAATCTTACCCTCTATCTTTCCTTCAATTTTCCCTTCAATCTTTCCTTTTACTAATCCAATTTGTTCCCCTTCCATCAATCCCTCAGTCTTTCCTTCATCTGTGGCACATTGAAAGGCATTGAAATTATCTCGGAGTGTTTTCAGACTTGCCTGATACTGTTCATGTTCCACTCTATTGTATTTTGCCAACTCCGCCTTCTCAAAGGCACTTTCGAATATTGCATCTTTAAATATGATCGGAATCTCTTGAAAATCTTCGAGATTTTTGATCAAAAATAGCCACTTATCCAAGCGGGTTTCCAATTCGTCTTCTTTTTTTGAGAAATTTGGCATCTCCAAATAGATGAAAGTGAGTTTTTCGTAAAACACTTTGTTGTTTTGGTCTTTTAACTTGATAGTATGTACCACTTCCTTATTAACGAGTAGGTCTTGCTTGCTTTCAAAAGTAAAGCCAAGTATTCCGATACAATAAATGGGATTTAATTCATAATCCCATTCCCCTTTTTCAGCCTGATCTACAATTGGAAAGGTGGAATAATAGACAGTCCTATCTTTAAAAAAGTTTTGCTTTAATTTTTGCAGCTCTACTATGAATTTCTCCCCCTTATTATTATCACAAAAAATGTCATAGACAGCTTTTCTATCTGCATTAGTCAAACCGAGCTTTTCAGTATTCTTGAAAGTGATGTCTGTTATTTTGCTTTCCTGATTGAGCAATGCATTAAGGAAGTCAATGAGTAATGGCTTTGAGGCTTCTTCGGCAAAGATTTTCTTGAATCCAAAATCTGTAAACGGATTAATATACTTTCCTTGCATGACCCTCTTTTTTATTTATCAGACAAACATACGTTGATAAAAATGGATAATACGGAATGTTCTGAAATTGAAACATCTTCGATTCATGACAACTAGAGATTCCTTTACAAAACTTGTGATTTTAATTATAAATATTCCTACTCTCTTAAAAACTTGCAAATTCCGTTGAGCGATTACAATTATTCGTTTCAATTGTGCCGAAACATCGGTGTATCAATAAAAAAAGGCCATCAGAAAATTCTGACAGCCCTTTAGTAAGAAAACCCCTTTCCTTATTTCTTTATTATCATCTTTTGAGTAGTATATTTTGAATCAGCACCTTGTAAAGAAACAAAGTAGATGCTACCATTGATAGCAGAACCTAAACTTACAGCTACCTCATTAGTTCCTGTAACCGCATTAACCATTTGACTGCTTACGATTCTTCCTGTGATATCTGTTACCGCTAACCTTAATTGTACATTTGAAGGTGTCACAAAACTTACCTTGAAATTACCATTGCTAGGGTTAGGACTTACATTCATTGTCTTCACTTCCAAAGCTCTTTCTAAAGCGATATCTTCAGTAGTGAATGCTGCATTGCTAATACCTGCACTGAAACTCAATGTTTGACCTGAAGTATTTTCTACATTATAAATGACTGAAGTAATATCAGATGCATCAATTACTGTTGGAAGTGTACCGTCAGTAGATTTGAAGTCACTCATTGCGATTGAATAGGTCTGACCATTTTGGAAATTGCTGATTGTGTAGCTATATTGACTATTCCAATTACCAACGCTTTGCTTAGTGATAGTTACTTTCAAATTCATTCCGCTCGCATTAGTCAAAGCAGTGAAATGGAATGATTTGTAGGTACTCAAATCAACAGCAGCAGCACCTCCCTTTAGATACTTGTAGATAGATACATAACTTGGTGTAGTCACATTCACATTAACATCTCTTAATAGTGGATATTCAGTTGATGCATATTGCTTGCTAGTATTATTGATAACATTCATTTTTGTAACAGTCGTCCTATTATCACCACTTGTACCCCAAATACCATCTGCCATATATAATGCATCTGATGTACTGTTATTGAATACCATCGAAATGTTGGCATCATAATTATCATTAACAGGGATTGATACAGTTGTTTGTCCATTTGCATGGATAGTAAATGGAACGATATCAGTCATCTGTGAAGTACTATTTTCAGCAGCAGATTGTTTTAATTCAAAATAACCTGTTGTATTTGCTGTTCTATTGTTAATAGTAACATTCAGCATGGCACCTTGTCTGTTTGCAGCAGCTACATAGGCACTAGGTAAATCATTTTTACTCAAATCTACCAATGATTTGTTTGCTTGCAACTTAGCTACCACGTCTGAAACCATTGTAGTCACATCTCTTTGGTTAGCAGCCCATAATTGATAATTGTACATAGTATCTTCACTCACATAATCAGTCATCAACCAATTGCTTTGTATTGAAATCGCATCCCTTCCTGCTTTTTGTCCTGCAGAGAAACTGATAGCATATTCCAAATCACCATTAGCTTGTTGTATTTTGTATTGAATGAAAGAAATATTTGAGATAGTTACCTTCTTCACCTCTAATAACTGTGCGCCCTTCAATCTGTCGCAGATTGTTTTAGTGTGGCTGTAAATAGCACCTACTGTTTTTGTGGCGAAGGCAACTGCCTTTGGAGAATTGTTCAAAGTAAAATCAATTGCACGAACATCTATTGCATTTGTGATTGATGTAAGGTCTGCAACAGCTGCAGATTGGTCATAAGCAGTGTAGGCCTTATTTGCACTAGTTGGCATCAAGGCAACCAATGAAGTAGTATTAATAATACCAAAAGTACTTATTGACCCTTTCTTAGGAGCAACTATCTTTTGTGATTCAGTATATTCGACAGCACCATTTTGACTATTCTTGTAAATATTAAAGTTCCTTGTCCCAATAGCCGCACCTAGACTTTTGCTTTCCAAACCTCCTGTACTGCCTGAACTTACTGAACCTGATGTATCACATTTAACCTCAATTGGGTAAGAAGCAAAAGCTGAACAAGTAGCAGTAACAGTGTAAGTGATTACTGTATTACCATTTGTAATAGCTGTCACATTTCCATTATTATCAATTGTAGCAATGCTAGTATCAGAAGATACCCATACACCACCAATAGTATTATCTGTAAGTAAAGTCGAAGTACCTGCACAAAGATTAGTATTTCCAGAAATTGATGCAATTGCAGGTAAAGGAGTTACAGTCAAAACTAAAGTAGCTGCACTATCACAACCTGCAGCATTTGTCAAATGTGCAGTATAAGAACCTGCGTTTGAATAGATAGTTCCGTTGAATGTAAATGAACTTCCTGCACAGATACTAGCGTTTGTAGTAGAAGTGGTAGGTTGTTTTACTGTTAAAATCAAAGTAGCTGCACTATCACAACCTGCCGCATTTGTTAGATATGCAGTATAAGAACCTGCATTAGAATAGCTTGTACCATTGAAAGTATAAGCACTTCCTGAACAGATACTTGCGTTTGTAGTAGAAGAAGATATATTCTTTACCGTTAAATTTAAGATAGCAACACTATCACCACCTGCAGCATTTGTTAAGATAACAGTGTAAGTTCCTGCCACATTGTAGATATTACCATTCCAAGAGTAAGGCATCAAAGAAGCACATACTGATGTATTAGTAATTGATGTATCAGCATTTGGACAATAGTAATAAACGATAACAGCAGTATCTAACGCTGTCGTAGTCATTGACATCGTATCATTTCCTGTTGGAATAGATGCCGAAGAGGATGTATTGGTATAGGCGGTCAAAGTGATTTGCCCATTACCCTGATAGGCAGCTAATAAAGAGGGAGTTGTGAAAACGGTAGAGTCGGAAGAAGACGTTGTTACAAAACCAAAGTCCTTACCACTTGTTCCAGCAAAGTCTTTTCTGCCATCAAATCCTGTAGAAGAGAATGTATCAAGAATAGCCAAAGGTGAAATACCATATAAGAACCCTGGACCAGCAAAACTCATTGTACCTTGAATGGATATATTTACTAATCTCTTCGTACCGGCAGCCATATTGCCAGTCACTTCTACTTGAGTATGATTGGTTATAGAACCCTTATTAATCACTTTCATTCCAGTCAATGTACCTAAGGCACTATTGAATTGGTTGGCAGTTTTTGTCTTTAAGGCAGTTCCAGACCAATCGGTAGAACTACTTGGGAAAATAACAGTTTGAGTTATTGTATGTGCCACTCTTGAACCACAAGTAGGAACTGATTGCATTGCCTTAGATGCAGGAGTTACAATAACAGTTTGAAAACTTGTATCGGAACAACCACCAACATTAGTAGCAACTGCTCTTGCATTATAAATACCAAACGTAGCATAAGTCTTTGTTGGAGAAGGAGAAACAGCAGTAGTGCCATCTCCGAAATCCCAAGTGATATTATCACTAACAGCGTTATTTACAGTGGTAAAACTAAAGCTATTGCTACTTAAAGGTTGAGTAGAGGCGTTAGTGACATAACTAAAATCATTTATTTTAGTAGGTGCCGCTGTTATCACAGCAGGAGTTGAGGTAGAAATACAATTGTTTGCATCCTTAACAGTTACACTATAGGTTGCATTATGAGGTACTGAAACAAAAGAAGTTGCACTTTGATAGGAAGTTCCATTAATACTATATTGATAACCACTCCCTAGTGGAGAAGTAATAGCAATACTACCATTAGTAACCCCACAAACAGGTTGAGTAAGACTAACTGAAGGAGTAGTAGGCAATGCATTTACAGTCAATACTAGAGTAGCTGCACTATCACAACCTGCTGCATTTGTTAGATGTGCAGTATAAGACCCTGCATTTGAATAGCTAGTGCCATTGAAAGTATAAGAACTTCCTGCACAGATACTAGCGTTAGTAGTTGAAGTAGTTGCTGCTTTAACCGTAAAAGATAAAGTTGCACTAGGACTGTAGCCAGAAACGCTATAAGTAATAGTAACAGTTCCTCCTTTTACACTTGTAACAACACCACCTGAAGAAACTGTTGCTACTGTATTGTCTGAAGAAGACCAAACACCACCTGCAGTTGCATCAGTTAATGTAACTGAACTACCCAAACAAACTGAATTATTACCTGAAATAGCAGCTACAGGTGTTGCAGCATTACCACAATTAAGGTCGCCAACATTTGTTCCCCCGCCATTATCATAGTTTTGATTTAATAATGTCAAGGCATCATTCAAATCAGTAGAAGAATAAACACTTGCACAACCGCCTAATACTTTATTCGCCTCATCCAAAACAAATTGAACCGTCTTTCCTTTAAAAACACCTGTATTAAATACCAATCCACTTAACAGTGAAGAGTTTGTCTTGTACCCTGAAGGATTAAATTTATCGAAATCAACATTTAATTGTGCGGCTAATACTTGTCCAGATAATACAGTATTTGAACTTGTAGGATTAACTGCTGATGCACTTATTGAAGCAGGAGTTCCACCTTGTGGTAAGAATGTAGTGATAGCACTTGCAGTTGTAAACTTGTACATAAATCCTGCATTACAACCAATAGCTACACCTGAAGGATAAACAGCGGCGAAGTTATTTTGAAGAATTGTGCCAGGGTTATTACCTTTTGGTTCTGCGCCCCAACCTCCTTGTGTATAAGTTGTAAAACCTGAACAAGAAGAAGATACCACACAGCCGGTAACAGATGGAGTAAAAGGATAATAATGTAATTCGCCACCATTTTGAATAAAAGATTGACCAATCACCTGACCTTCAATATTTGATTGATTTACTGTCTTTGTTATTGCAGCGTTTGGAGCAAAAACTGTTCCTTCAATTGTATTATTCCCTGCAATATTTAAAGAAGTCGTGTTGTAAAAATTGTAGATAATAAATGGTGCATTATTCCCACTTACACCTCCTTGATTCCAAACATTCCAAGTAAAACTACCTGCTGCATTTACATTAATTACAAGCACATGACTTGCGTCGGGGCTATTTGTAAATGTGATGCCATTTGTTACACTATTCAAATCAGCTCCAGAAACATTTAACACATTAGTGCCACTTGCCAAAGTAATTTTAACTTGACCACTTGTCAAGACACTGCTAATAGTAGCACCAAAAACATTTTGATTAGGATTAGAAAGTATATTTCCAGAAGTGCTGCAAGCAGACATGCTAGTTGCAGATGCTTGCATAGTAGTAAAAGCAGAAGAAAAATTCAATTCACTTGCAGTATTTGCATCGCAAATTGGATTATTAGAAGCAGAAACTTCTGTACCCCAAGCCAATGCATTAGAGTTGATATTGATATTTGGCGTTGAAGCATAAGATGCGGCACTTCCTGTAATATAGATATTTGAAGTAGCATTGTTATTATCACGATACCATGTCTTAATATTTGAAGACGCACAGTTGCCAATTTTCACATAACGACCACTATTAACTTGTAAAGAACCGGAAGACAACAGAACTTGACCTCCAACAAACAAACCAATAGGAGCATTAGCAACAGTAAAGGTTCCTACTGAATGAATATTTACCTGATAATTACCATTAACAGTAAGATTACCACCAATTGCAATTGGTCCATCAGATTCATTTGTAGTGAGCGTTGCTCCTTGTTGAAAGAATGCATTAAATCCTAAAGCAGGGGCGGTAGGGCTTTGAGCAATAGAGTAGTTAGTAAACAACAAGATTGCTATAAGTGCGATGAGGGTTATACTGTTCTTTTTCATTTTGTTTGCTATATGAATTGTTGAACTAATATCTAATTCAATACAAATGTGAAGTAGTTTGATTGCTATGAAAACCCCTTAAAAGGGGGTAGTCACCTATATTTGAACCATTATAAGGCTAAAATATTTATTTACCTATTCATTTAAGGGATGCATTTTTGATTTCCCAGCTAAATATTGATTGAAAATATACTTATTTACGAATTCTGTTTTGAAACTTAATTGATTCACTGTCATAATTACCTATTTCATTTTCTTTTAAAAAAATGTTGGTATATATAACGGTCTATACTATGAATTTATTGTGTTAGAAAGTAGATTATTTTCAAAAAAGATAGTTTTATTAGGCCAAATGCCTTCATATTATTGAATTGGCAAGTTGAATAGATACTATTTCCTACTTAAATACTTTTTATAATAGAGTAAAAAGGCTGAATAAATAAATTGAGCAATTATAAAATCGATTCACCTAGTAGCCCCCAATTCTACGAAGTAGAATTTCTATGTGAACTTCTCTTTAATTAAACATAGAAAAAAAACTATGTGCTTTCTATGTGAACCTATCTGCCTATGTGTTGAGCTTTTTTTATAAAGTTCGTGTTATTTTCTATAGTATTAAATCTGAAAATTGCTCAATTTATTTATTTTACCTATCATAGGTCAAATAATCATATAGAAAAGTGTTGACTTTTTTTATTCATCTATAACAAAGAGTAGGCAAAATAGGGATGTTAGTTCC
>CANCKV010000034.1 GCA_947378615.1 Chitinophagaceae bacterium
TAAGTGCAAAGAGAGTAAACGGAAAAACAGATTGGGTATCTATCAAAAGCAATGCAGGTGAAAAGTGTATCATCAAAGTATTGGATTGGAAACTTCCTTTGGCAAGTTCCATTTCAGGACTTTCCATTAAAGAATTAGGTAAAGGAGAATATGAATTAGGATTAAAGAAAGGGCAAACGGTTTTTGTATATCCGAAGGGCAGTAAACCTGATTTTGCGATAACCCCTGTTAAAAGTACGATAGACAGCAATAATGGTTGGGGTTTTAAGAATGGTATGAAGATGCCTGATAATGAATTTTGGCCAGAGAAATTGAATTAAAGATTGCATCTCTTTGTAGAGACAAGGCATGCCTTGTCTCTACCATGTCTTGTCTCTACCATGCCTTGTATATATCATGCCTTGTATATATCATGCGTTGTATATATCATGCGTTGTCTTTATCATGCCTTGTCTTTACCCATCAATAACGACAAATGGAATTGATTTCGATTTGATTTTTGCTAATTATAGTCATTTCCATTTATCTCAATCTTGACAGAAGGAATTTTTATAATGATTAGTACTTAAGTTCAAGAGATGTATTATTACCCTTTTTGTCCCTTGTGAAAATCCTTGTGTTCATTGTAGTAAAATAATAATTTAGAAGTAAATAAAAAATGCAGTTATGATTAAAAAGAGTTTAAAATTTCTATTAGGTTGTACTTTATTAACTACAACAGTCAATTTAAAGGTGCGGGCAAATGTGGTCCCTAACTCCTTGTTCACTAATAATATGGTGATTCAGCAAGGTGTGAAAGTGCCAATATGGGGAAAAGCATCTGAAGGAGAAAAAATAACAGTAAGCTTTGCGGGTCAAACGGTTTCAACGGTAGCAAAGCAAGGTAAGTGGCAAGTGAACTTACAGCCTATAAAAGCCAATTCCATTCCTCAAAAGATGTCGATACAAGGAGACAATCTCGTAGAAATTAGCAATGTGTTAGTAGGCGAGGTTTGGATTTGCAGTGGACAAAGCAATATGGAAATGGCTTTGGGCAAGTCTTGGCCCTTGCCGGTTACCAATGCCCAGGAAGAAATTGCTAAAGCCAATTATCCCTCTATCAGGCAATATAGCATCCAAAGAAGGGCTTCCGACACATTGGTATGGGATGCCAATGCATCTTGGATGATTTGCGATACAGCCAATGCAAAGAATTTCACCGCAGTGGGCTATTTTTTTGGAAGAGACTTATACAACCATTTCCATGTTCCTATTGGTTTGATTTTTTCGGCATGGGGAGGAACACCTGCCGAGCGATGGACGCCAAGGGATGTATTGGCAGCCGATACAGGATTGAAAAAAATAGTAGATGCCTACAACCAAGCTGCAAAGGAATATCCCATAGAGCGAGCAAAATACAAGGAGGAAGAGAAAGCTAAGTTGGTACAATGGGTAGCCGATACTTTGGCTGCATCCCTTGCCCACAAGACAATCCCTAAGAAACCTACCCCACCAGCCAATCCATTGGGCGGTGCAGGAGGCATTTATAATTCCATGATTCACCCACTTATCCCTTATGCCATAAAAGGAGTGATATGGTACCAAGGCGAGGCAGATAGAGACAAATCAAATCAATACAAAAGATTGTTCCCTGCCATGATTAATGCTTGGCGAACCAATTTTGGGCAAGGACAGTTTCCATTTCTATTCGCTATGATTGCACCTTGGATGAACCAAAGCCCTTTGATTCGTGAAGCACAGTTGTTCACTTTATCCAAAGTGCCCAATACCGCTATGGCATCCACGATTGATTGTGGTGATTCTGCGAACATTCACCCACCCCACAAACAACCTGTAGGTGAAAGATTGGCAATCGCTGCGAGAGCACTTGCCTACAATGAAAAAATTGAATATGTAGGACCGATGTATAGCAGCGATAAAATAGTTGGTAACAAGATTGAAATTACCTACACCCATGTAGGCAAAGGTTTGGAATCAAAAAGTGGTGATTTAATTGGTTTTGCGATTGCTGGGGTAGATAAAAAATTTGTCCCCGCCACAGCAGTCATCAAAGGCAATAAAGTGGATGTGAGCAATCCGAATATTTCCAATCCCAAGTATGTACGATTTGGCTGGGCTAACTTTCCGAAAATAAACCTTTATAATAAAGACGGTTTGCCGGCAGTTCCTTTTAGGACTGATATTGACTGATAAACAAAATTATTATTTCTAAATAGATTCGGTTTTAATGTTATAGTAATAAGAAAATAAACGGATAAGATTTATCAATTTAAAAATAATTTTAAATGATGAAACAATTTGCCCAAATCGTAGCTTTAGTACTTATAAGTTCTTTCTTTTTCCAAGCTATTGTCTCTGCACAATACCATCCTGCAGGATTTGAAAAAGCAAAAGTAAACTTATGGTTCGATGCCTCCGATTCAAGTAAAATGACGGGTGCTACTTCAGGTATTACTCGGTGGCAAGATTTAACGGGCAATCATGTTGCCTCGCAAACCGCCTCTGCCTATTATCCGATTTTGAATATA
Source organism: Chitinophagaceae bacterium (assembly GCA_947378615.1). Lineage (GTDB taxonomy): Bacteria > Bacteroidota > Bacteroidia > Chitinophagales > Chitinophagaceae > Parasediminibacterium. Next base: position 2,529 of record CANCKV010000034.1, read on the forward strand.
CAAAACGGAAAAAATCTTGTAGAATTCAATGGGAAAAAAGTGTTAGACATACCTTATTCTCCATTATTGGTTCCTAACAAAGGCTTTTATTTGGCACAAACACTATATGTTTATCAAGATGCACCTTTGACAGCCTCCGATTTTAGAATTGGCACTTTTACATGCAATAATGCAGGTTATGGTAATCCTTTTATTGGGGTTAGGTATAATACAGCCTTGGGTAAATATGTATTGGGATTAAATTTAAATAGTTCTTCTTTAATATATAATCAATATAAGGACTTGCGAGGAACATGGTTATGTGCATCTGAATATGTACCTTCTACACTTGATTATGCATATATGTTTCAGAATGCGGGAGGTAGTTTGAAGTCTTCAAAATTGCCTGATTACAAGGATTACAATTTACCCGCTACTTTAGGCAATCGAAACGCATACTATAGTGACGTACATTATGGAATTAGTGAAACTGTTTTGTTGGGCTATGATTGTGGTGCGAGTGGTAGAAAATTATTGGATTTATATCTAGCCACAAAATGGGGATTATTAGATACTTTACAAAATGGATATGGTCCGATATATTATTATCCTAGCGACCTTGCTTTTAAGAATAAGTTGGTTGGAATTGGTACAGAAGGGGGAAGTGATAGTGTTTCTTGTACACGTTCCAATAATGGGCTTGGATTCCAGAATATAAATTCAAACGATGGTTTCTTGCGTGAACCTGGTGACTATTTAATGGCTGCGGACAATGGTTTGTCCGGTGTTACAACTATAGGGACCAATTTTTTACGCTGGAATAGGTCATGGTATATTCAAAAAACGGATGTAGGAGGATACGGAGGGAATTTATATATTGACTTTGATTTCAAATCATATAATTTACAAAACCAGTTAGACACTGTCAATAACGATTATTATTTAATTTATAATCCTAATAATGGATATTACAATTCAAGTAATAATTATGTTATACCTATCTTATCCAAAACAATTGTATCAGTCGCTGAAAAGATGCGGTTTCTATTGGATGCCGAAAATATTTCAAATGGTTTTTATACCCTTTCATTTTGTCCCAAAGGAACACCAGTTAATAATATCAGTCTCTATGCACCGCTCTCTCCAGTGAATTTAACCGTTACACCTGCTCCATTAATTTCCTCTGTTTTTTCGGGCAATACTTATAATTATATAATGATTGATTCAACTTCTATTAACTATGCAATTGCTTATTATAAATTGTATGTTTCAATAAATGGAGGTGCATTTCAATTATTTGATAGTACTAAGGGAACTACTACTTATTATGCCCACTACAACATAACAAACGGACAAACTTATTCATATCAGATTTCAGCAGTATATGCACATGGCAAAGAAAGTATTCTTTCAGATACAGCTATCGGTGTTCCGAGTTTCTTTTCTCCTAAATGGCAAAGTCAACCTCAGTATAGTGGTTCAGGGAGGATATTTATGCAAGGTAATCAGCCATGGTATGGACTCCCTATTAAATATTATTTTGAGCATGTGTCAAGCGGGGGGCATAATAGTAATTATCAAAATTCTTTCAATTTTACAGATACGGGACTGCTAAACGGCAACTATTCATATCACTACAAAATATATGATACAATAAAAGGACTTTCTACATTATCAGATTGGTCGCCAACCAAATCTGTATTATTGGCAGATTCTGCAAAAGGTGGATTTACTTATAATTTGGCTTATTTGAATCCTTATTCTAAATGGGCACCCTATGGCATAGGACCTTCCACGTTAACTCCTGCTACACAGGATATGAGTAGCGTTAGGATGGTGAAACATGTTCCATTAGTTGGCGTTCACCCAAGAATGTATTGCAATCCAGAAGACCGAAGTGAAATATTGTGGAGGCTTAAAAACACGAATAGTGGAAAACAGGCGGCACGTTGGATTCATGCCTACACTATTTTATTGCAAAAAGGGATTAAAGGCTATAACCGTAATAGTTGGTATGCAAAAGATACTTTGGGCAATTCTCAAATTGTGAATTATGGAATATTTGATGTTAAAGGTATTTATGATTCCTTGGCGGCTGGAGATATTGGCATTTTGAACAATTATAAAAATTATTTTGGTAATAATGCTGTCAAGTTAGCTTATGTTCTTTCAATGGAAGCGATGGAGTGTTGGTTATATCAAGGCACTTACGATACCCTCACAGGAACTAATTATTCCGATAGGGCTTTGAAATTGGCAAATGCAATGACTATTTGGGCATCAAAGGCATTATCGGATAGTGTTCCTTTGAATTATGCTAATCGAAATAATTTAGGTGCTGTCTATTATGCCTACATGTATGATTTTATCCAACCATTTATGACAAAAAATCAAAACGATACCATTAGGGAAGCCATCATGAGAGTTTTGCCTGATAGTTCTCAAATGCATGGATTTATGACCCCATCCTATACTTACACAACTAACTGGGCTACTTTTGGGTATGAAATAATTCCCGATATAATAGTTGAGGGGGAGCAAGGATTTAAGCAAAAGGATACTGGTGCTATACGTAATTGGGTGAGAAGTTGCTGGAATTTCCTTACCTATGGTGTATATGACAAAACAGGAAATGTATTTGAGGGACTTGGAAAAGACCAATTAAATTTACCCTTACTATATGCACTTTCAAAAAGAGGGTATAGTATGTTAGGACACCCTTCGGTAAAAAGCTTTGGTGCAAAATATCTGCCTGCCATTTTGCAGCCATTTGGTTATTCATCGGTTGGCACTGATTTATTGGGAGGAACTGGCGATATAGACCCTGCAGCTGGTGGGTGGAGACAAAATGCGATAGACCCTATTGGACTAAAATGGGTATTCCCTACCGATACTGCAGTGGACTTTGTTTGGAAAAATTATATGCAAAAATCTATTGCAAATGTGCCCTATGTAAAGAATATTACACCTACATTCTATAACTACGCTCCATTATCCGACAACTTTGGTGTAGGGTTTAATTTGAGGATACCTGCACTATTATTTGCTTTGGATTATTTTCCTACCCCATTTGCACAGGAAGCCGCTTCGGCATTTAATAATAATAAGATGTATTTCGACTCACTTGGTGGTTTTGCTACTTTGCGTAGTGGTTTTGATAGTACTGCAATGACAATATACTTTGCAAACCGTCAAGATTTGGGAGGACATACTTATGCCAATAAAAATGAAATCTTGTTGAGTGCATTGGGTAGAATCTGGATTCCAAGACCAACCACACACTCCAATTCACAGTGGAGTAACACTGCATTTACGGGTGCATCTTCAGGAATTTTAATAAATGGTTTTGGTGCATCTATCGACACAAGTGCTTTTAATACGAGTTTGGTATTGCCTGCTAAAATGGTATATTACAACAATAATCCCTCCATGCTTAGTATTGCGGGAGATGCCCGAAAAGCTTATGCCTATAAATGGCCGTCCAATATTTTTGGCTATCAGGGAGATAATCCTAAACTCAATCCTCCTTATGTAGTAAAAGTGATGGAAAGCCAAAATAGTTTCCGTTATAGTCCTAATTATGCTCACGATTTAGTGCCTTTTTATAACACTTTGGCATTTGTAGATGGTGTATTCACAAAGCCATTTTATCAAAGATTTGTAGAAACAACTTCTGATTTAGGAATGGTAAAAAAATTATTCCGAACAATTTCTTTGGTTCAAGCACCTGTTCCTTTTACCATTGTCGCTGATGATGTGCAAAAAGACAATAGTATTAATCAGTATCAATGGATTTGTCAAGTGCCTTCCGATTTATCAATAGAAAGTAAATTCATTAACTTAAAAAACATTAATTATCGCCGCGATATTATTTTGAAAGAACCAACTTTAACGGGCAACCGTCGTTTATTGGTGAGGGTTTTAAACGTGAATGGTGCATTATCCGACACAGTTGCTGCAACCATTGATTCTGCAGTTTACTCCTTTACCAGTATGAGAAGAATGGTGATAGATAGTAAGAGTATTGACCCTCAATTTAAAGTTTTGTTGTTTGCTTATCATGTTGGAGATTCATTGCCCATAACTTCTTGGTCTCCCGACCATTCCAAAGTATATGTTTATCATAAAGGTGTAACAAATACTATTTCCTTTAAATTGGATAGTGCGGGAAGAACCAATATCTTATTAAATAGTCCAGATACAGGAACTTATTGGACGGGTGCAAAAGACACAAACTGGTTTAATGCAGCAAATTGGGGGAATTATAAAGTTCCTGCTGCAACCGACAATGTCATTATTCCAGTAAATGGTGTTACAAATATGCCCGTAGTCACATCTTTGGCTTCTGCAAATTCTATGATAGTTTATAAAGGTGCAACTGTTACTGTTTATGATAGTTTGCAATTGAATGGCGACTTAATTGCTTTGGGTAACGTGATAGGTGATAAGAATGGAAATGGTGTATTAAAAACATCAAGTACATCTTCTACACCAATAACAGAGGATAAAACTTGGAATATTAATATTGAATTTAATGCTTCAATTGAAAAACAATACCTGCCCAAAGGGATATATAACCGTAATCTTTCCATAACGAGCAATAATGGAGGTACAATAAAAATTGCCAATGATAGCATTGTTGTCAATGGAAGGATTTTTATAGGTTCAACTGATACCCTCAATATGGACGTTTACAAATTATCAGGAAATTTCAACACTTGTTATGGAAATGGTGGTGTGGTAGCCACACAATCTACTGTTGACAATTGTTTGCCTTCAGGTATAAACTGGATGGGTAAAGTTATCTTCAACAATCCTAATGGCTCTCAATCTATTTCAGGTGGCATATATCAAAACCTTTCCATAAGTACCAACTATTATAAATCCGATACTGTTTTAGGAGATATACAAGTAATTGATACCTTAAGTATTTCAAGAAAAGCAACCCTTGATATGGGTATTGCCAAACTATACGGCAATCTTAATGTAATTTTAGGAAGAGGTTGGTTGAAAACTGCAAACACTTCTTCAAATCCAATTCCTGATGGAAAATCTTGGTCTTATAATTTGGTATTTTATTCAAACTCATCTCAAACCATAGTTCCAGGGCAATATGCCAATCTTGACCTTTCTGGCGGTGGTTTTGGTGACCGTAACTTAGGTGTTTCGGGAGTTTCTGATTCCATATTTACCGTATCGGGTACATTATTGCCACCCAAAGGAATTTGTTATCCCAACGCTTCTACTTTAAATTATAACGGTAATAACCAGGAAGTGGCTGCTATGCAATACCATAATTTAGATTTGACAGGAGCTTTTGGAGCTATTTATAATCAAGGGGAAATAAAAATAGCAGGAACTTTTACTCCTGCTTTATCAACTAATTCATGGGGGGTAGGTACAATTACTTTCAATGGTAGCGATTCTCAATATATTCCATTGTTTAGTTATAATAACTTAGGTATTAAGGGCAACAGAAGTGCCTCTGTTGGAATTTGCCCTTCACTTACATTGACTGGTAATTTTGATTGTTCGGGTCTTTCCTTTTCCCATGGAAAAATGAATGGTAAAGGCAGTAGCTTAACACTTTCTGGTTCATTCCCCCAATCTATAAAAGGAACAGCTATTAACATAGATAATCTTATTTTGGCGTGTAAAAATGGGAATATCACTCTTTTAGACTCGTCAAATCTTACAGTAAACAATCAGTTGATTACAAATAGTGGAAATTTCTTATTGAAAAATGCCATTTTGCAATTACCTAATCTAAATGTTATTTCAACTTTAGGCGCAAATGGTTATTTGGCTACAGATTCTCTTTCTCGCATTATTATCGGTTCAATTGATTCATCTAAAAATAAAATCCCTATTGGAGCCAATTCTTCTTATACACCATTAACTTTCAGTTGTGATACCACTGCATCGATATCTTTTTCAGCAAATAAGTTTCCAACTTATGCGGTATCAAATTTCAATAAAATAGTAAATATACAATGGGTCATTTCCTCAAATAGAAATACAAATGCAAATATAATTTTCCGATTCAATGCGGATGATACAGCCAAAAATTTTTCTGTTGATAGCCCATGTCAAATTGGTTCTTATGATACTGCTTACCTATTATATAATGTAGGACAAATAAAAAAAGATACTATGTCATATTACACCCAGTTACAAAAAGAAAGGTTGGTGGCGGGAACTTATTATTATCATTTAATAGCAGATAGTGGTAATATTTCCAATTGTACTAATGGTCAATGGTTAGGTTTAAATATGGCTGATGCTAATTTTAGTGGTAATTGGTGTGGTGGATTGCCAACATCAACATCCAAAGTTGTTATTGCAAATACAACTCCTAAAATGACAAATAATTTATCCTTTGGAAATATGAGTTTGGCAACAGGAATAGACTTAAATGGATTTGCACTCACTATCAATGGTAATGTTTCAGGCACTGGAACAATAAAAGGCAGCCCAACATCTTCATTAATAGCAAATGGTACAGGTACCATCTATTTTGACCAAACCCTAAAAGGTTATACTAACGCATTATCAAATCTAATTTTAAACAGTAATGGCACTTTATCTTTAGGCAATTCATTAAACATCTATTCTAAGTTTATTCCTTTAACAGGTGTTTTGGCAGCAGGAAATAATCTGACACTTATTGCTAATTCAAAGAGTGCAGCAAGAGTACTTGCAGGAAATCCCAACGGTGGTTATTTAACAGGCAATGTTAGGGCTCAAACTTATATACCTGCCAAATCGATGAGAGCAATAGATTTATTAGGGAGTCCTGTCACACAAACCATTCGAAATGGATGGCAAGGACAAATTTATATAACAGGGAATGGTACAGGTGGTTCTATTTGTGGAATAGGAACGGCTCGTTATAATTCAAATGGTTTTGATGTTTCAGCTAAAAACTCACCCAATATCTTTACATTTAATTCAACTGCAAATGCGAATGGAAGTCATAAGGTAAGTATTGCAAATACTAATAACGGACTATTGCCAGGGAAGGGGTATTTTGTGGTGATATATGGAAATCGAGCAACAGGTTCTTGTACAAATCAAATGGATTCCATAAATAACGCACCTCCTACAGATGTGATACTACAACCTACAGGCCCATTAGCACAGGGAAAAGTAAATGCCATATTAAATAATCCAGTAGAATATGGTTATAGTTTAGTTGCCAATCCTTATTTATGTCCAATTTCATTTGATGCACTTGCGGCTTCAAATACTTCAATCACACCAAAAATGTGGATTTATAAACCTTTGGGCAATGGAAATTTCACTACTTATTGTCAGGGATTAGCGGTAAATGTTCTTGATAGCTTATCTGATGCAAATGTGAATATATTAGATGCCAATCAAGGATTTTTTGTTGAGGCTGCCAATACAGATACTATATTGAACTTTAATGAAAGTATAAAAGTAGATTCAACTATTGCTCATACTACATTCTTTGGCACAAATAATAGTAGGTTAATAAAGCTTCAATTACATACCATTACAGATTCGGTTTTAGATGAAACTGCCTTGCGGTTTAATAGTAACGGTCAAAAGAATTATAGTCAGCTATATGATGCTTATTCATTCCAGAATGGTAGTAATAGTTTGGCATTTTCAAAACAAAATATCCCATTAGCTATTGCAACGCTCCCTTTGAGTTCATTTACTGATACAATAGAAATGTATTTAAAGAGTAGTTTGACAGATAATTATAGAATCTCTGCCACATCTCTCGTAGGAATGGATTCTGTTTCTTCAATAATTTTATATGATAAATATCTACAGGTAGCCCAAAACCTACAGTTAAAACCAAATTATGATTTCAGCATTACAGCTGATAGTATGAGTAAAGGAAACCGTTTTCAACTTCGTTTGGGTAAAAACATTGATTTGCCAATTAAATATGTTTCACTCTCATATAATAAGATAGCGAATACAATAAAACTAAAGTGGTCAACTCAAAGTAACTTGAATGTCGAAAAATATATAATTACAAGAGGCAATGGAAATGATATGAAAATAATTGGAGAAACCTTACCAGCAGCAAGTGGTATAATGACATTTACGGATAGTTTACCTGATAATAATGCAAACTATTATCAGGTAATTGCCATAGATGCAGTAGCTAAAAGAGTTTATAGTAATTTGGTATTAGTTGAAAATCCAAATGAAAGAATTACTGTTAAGGTCTCACCTACAATACTTCATAACAATAATTTCAATCTTTCATTAAGTGGAATCAATTCAGGTAAGGTCAATTTACAATTATTCAATCAATTGGGACAATCTGTTTGGACAAGCAATTGCTTTGTAAATGGAACGGCTACAAATACTTTCCATATTTCAATGGATGGTATTAATCCAATTGCAGGAAATTATATCTTGATAGTTTCAAAAGACAATAAAACATTGGCTACACAAAAGTTAATTTGGTGTAGATAGTATGCTTTAATCTTTTTATCCAGGGATTCATATACTTGACTTAGTGTCTTTGAGTCTTTGCCTACTCGGCGTTGGAGAAAAAAAGGTAAATCAGTAAGATTTAAAACCTTGTGTTCCTTGTAAAACCCTTGTTACCCTTGTGGTAAAACCTTTTATTGTTGAACAATTAAAATGTATAAAAAATATGGAAGAAATGATAAAACTGCCGTCGGTTATTTTCGGCACAAGTTGTCTTGGCAATTTGTATGAGGCCTTGACTTATGATACCAAGTTGGCAATTGTGCGTGAATGTGTGGCAAATGCCCCTGATGGAATGGTCACTTTCGATACGGCAGGAAAGTATGGGGCAGGTCTTGCCTTAGAAGTGCTTGGTTCTTGTTTGACCCAATTGAATGTCCCAAAAGACAAGGTGGTCATCAGTAATAAGCTCGGTTGGTATAGAACCCCATTGATAGGAGAGGAGCCAACTTTTGAAAAAGGGGTATGGAAAGACTTAAAACATGATGCCATCCAAAAAATTAGTTATCAGGGCATCTTAGAATGCTACTTTCAAGGCAATGATTTGTTAGGCAATTATGAGGCTCAAATCGTTTCCGTTCATGACCCCGAAGAATATTTGGCAGCCGCTACTGATGAGGCAGATAAGGAAAAACGCTATCAGGATATTCTCGGTGCTTATAGGGCCTTGAAAGATTTGAAAAGGGAAGGCAAAGTGTTTGCAGTTGGAGTCGGTTCAAAGGATTGGAGAGTGGTGGAAAGGATATTAGGTGATATCTATTTGGATTGGGTAATGATTGCCAATAGCCTAACTGTTCATAGCCATCCAAAAGAACTCTACAATTTCATTGAATCTCTACATCAAAGAGGAATTGCCGTCATCAACTCTGCAGTATTCAATGGAGGGTTTTTAATTGGCAGTGACTACTATAACTATCAATTGGTAGATAAGAACACCGAAGAAGGAAAGGCATTGTATGAATGGAGGGATAAGTTCTTTTCAATATGCAAATCGTTCGGTATCAAACCTGCAGAGGCATGTTTCAATTTCGGGTTTAATGTTCCAGGTATAATTGGAGTTGCATTAAATACCACAAAGCCCGAGAAAGTAAAACAAAATGTAGAGATGGTTACTCGACAAATACCCAAAGATTTTTGGGATGCCCTCGCCGCCGAAGGCCTTTTGAGCTAAGTGGATAATACCAAAAAGGAACACAAGAATAATTTAAAGGATTTTACCACAAGGATAACAAGGTAAATACAAGGGACACAAGGATAAAATAAAGGATTTTACAATAAGGTCAACAAGGATTATATCAAAGAA
>CANCKV010000035.1 GCA_947378615.1 Chitinophagaceae bacterium
GATATCATTACTAGTAGGAGTAGCCCTTGTTGTGCCAGTAACACCACCAAGAACTGTTTTCCAATTAGTACTTACAGTCCAATCGGCAGGTGAAGTAACACTACCAACACCACCAACCCAATAATAACTAATATGACCTAAGTAAGTAAACGGTTGGGTAATGGTACTGCCATTGCTAAGCGTTACTGACAAACTCTGTAGTAATAAGCTACCTACTTCTGGCACGGTACCAGTGATTGTAGTAGAGTTGATGGATTGATTGGCAAGTTGAACCCCATTAATACTTACGGAAGATACCCCCGTAAAATTAGTGTATGCACCTGCAGTGATGGTAATGGTTTGTCCAAAATATCCGGTATTCGCTGATTGACCAACAATAGAACCAACTCCATAAGTCATAATACCAGTATAGCCAATGGCAAAATACTTGGTACTTCCACCCGTTATTGTAGAATTACTTTGAATGGTTGATGAAGAAACAGTACCAACAATTTGTGAGTAGCCACTTCCTGTGCTTTGTGCCAATGAACTTTGTGCAGTTACATCTGCACCACTAGTGAGGGCAATCGTTGAATTGGTGAAATTTCCTGTTGTTGAAAATGTCCAATAAGTACCACTTAGACTAAAAAGTGGAGCGGTTGCAGATCCACCCACACTACTTCCTGAACTGAAAGCTTGTGCTGTAACAGTAACGGTTCCAGTACCTGTGGTTGGATTTACAACAGCCAAGGGATAATAAGTTGTTGCAGTACCTACAGGTAATGTATAAGTTGCTGTTCCACTTGTACTTGCAGGAAGAGTTATTGTAATTGGTCCATTAATATAGGAACTGCTACTTCCTGTTAAAATTGCTGTCGTTGAAGAAACTGTCAAAGTGTTAGAAACACTAGTTGTTACGATTCCACTAGTGAGTGTCAATACACCACCCACAGTAATGGGACTATTTAAGGTTACCCCACCACTTGTAGTGGCAATAGTTAGACTTTTGAAGGTAGTTGAACCAGTTATTGTTTGATTTGCACCAATAAAAGATACGGTAGAAGTACCTGCGTTAAATATACCACTATTACTAAAAGTAGAGGACAATTGTAAAGAACTATTATTAGCATTGAAGGTGCTGTTATTTGTAAAAGCACCTGTCACAGCTAAGGTTCCAGAACCTACATTTACAGTTCCATTATTAATAAAGGTAGTATTGACTGTTAGGTTTTGACCATTCATAGATAACGTATTTCCTGACGAAATGCTTATCGATGCAACAGTAGGAGACACATCCAAAACAATATCTTTTGCTCCTGTTTTAGTCACCTGTACATTATCTGTAGTAGTTGGCACACCAACAGGACTCCAGTTATTGTCATCACTCCAATTTGTGGTACTTGATGTACCCACCCAAACCTTCGGTAAAGCAAGGAATGTAATATTGGTATTACCAGTTGCGTCAGTACTAAATTGAGAATTTAATGCGGTAGCATTACTGTTTGTAATGTCCTGTATGGAATTATAAATCAAATTATTGGTTGCAGCAGGTGCATAATTAATTAATGCCGCTGTTCCATTCGTAGAACTCTTAATGGTTAACAGATTCCCTAATGTACCATTAAGAACTAAATTACCACTAAATGTTTGCGTTACACTAGCGGGCAAGGTTAAGGTATAAGCAGAAGTCACAGATTTTGTAAAATTGACAAAGCTATTTGCCCCTGTTATTGATTGATTACCTCCGTTAAAAACAACTGAACTTGATGTTCCCGCAGAAAAAGTTCCTGTTTTATTCCAATTGCCTGCTACATTTAAAGTAGAAGAAGTGCCTGTGGTGAATGTTCCTCCAGTTATAGACAAATTACCACCCACAGTTACTGTTGAAGAAGAAGCCGTTGATAAACTTCCACTTGTAATTGTCAAATTGTAATAAGTAAGTGAAGGTATCGTTGAGGTAGATGTATTAAATGATACAGTAGATGTATTTGCATTAAATGTACCGTTATTTGTAAAACTACCGGCAATTGCTAATATACCCGTACCAAGGGTCAATGTTCCACTATTACTGACAGTAGAATTAGCGGTTAAGTTATTGCCATTGAGATTTAGCGTACCTACTGATACCTGTAATGCTCCAGAAACAGTAATATTTCCGCCCAACTGAACACCACTAGCATTACTGATTGTTAAGTTTTGATAGGCTGTAGATGTTGGTATTGTTTGACTACTACCTCCATTAAAGACAAGAGTTGAGTTGGCACTTAATGTTCCAAAAGTTGGCAGAGTCGTATTTTGTAGTGTTAATGTAGAACTCGCTGCAACATCAATTGTTCCTGAAAGAGTAAAACTAGAGGGTATGGTGAAATTAGTAGCAGTTGAACCATCACCTACTACTACTTTTGAACCTGTACCACTTACTACCCAATTAGCACCAATTGTTGCAGTTGTAGCATTCCTTATATTATAAGTAACGCCAGCAGTTATAAAATCATTTGGTGCAGTTCCTGTTCCATTTGTATTACTACCCCAATTGGCAAGGACGTCTAAATTTCCAGAACCACTATAATAATAGTTTGGATAATATATTTTAGAGTTATTATTAACAACGATAGTTCCAGTTATTGTTACTGGTTTAGTTAAATATAAATTTACAGCATTAAAACCATCACCTACATAAATAGCAGAATTGTTGCCTGATACCGCCCAAGTACTACTAGAGAATGTATTAATGGCAGTAGCGTTATTTAAAATAAATACTTGATTGTTAGATGTAAAATCTGATGGAGCTGTACCAGTACCATCGTAATTGCTACCCCAACTACCAACAGCATCTACATTATTGGTGCCTCCTTTATAATAGTAAACAGACATATTAGCTGCAGAAGCTGCATTTGTAGGAGCAACAGAGATACCCCTAAAGATATCCTTATTTGCCGAACCTGCAACAATGACTGTTTCTGTACCACTCATTGCCACATTGTAAGCAGAGGCATCAACAATCTTTACAACAACAGGCACACCATCAGCACTTGGAGTTGCATTTATACTGTTTCCACTATAAGTATATTTAGTGGCAAATAATGTAAACCCACCTCCTAGATTAGGTTGTGCAGTTACTGTTAAATAATTATTTGCACTAGTACCAAAACTACCTGCAGCAGTCCAAGATGAAACTGCTGTGGCTCGATAATATTTGTAGATGCCTCCTACAGAAGACGCAGAAGAATAATAAGTTTGTGCACTTTGAGAAGAAGTGGCTACTTGAGATAAGGTTAGAGTAGCAGTTCCACCACCACTTGAAATGGTAGTCCCATTAGGAATACCTGGTCCAGAAATATAGTTGCCATTTGCAAATCCTGCATTTCCAGCAGCAAGTGTAACTGTTGAGCTATTTAAAGTCACCCCATTTGTTGCAGCAGCTTGTGAAGTTGTAGCACCAACAGCCACATACATTACCTCTCCACCACCAGAAAGTGGCTTTACAAAACAATACCCCCTACTGTTCGTTACATTATTTCCTGAAGTAGAATTAGGAGGGTTAGCAGCCGAGGTTTGTGTAGTATTCGGTAAAGTAGAAAAATAACCATAAACCTGTCCACTTCTTGAAGTATAAAGATAATTATCCAACCCACTAAAGTTCATTTGTCTAAATCCGTTTCCATTTGTGCTAGCCAAAATGTTGGTAGGTGTACTTGTTCCATTGATTGCTTGGTATAATATCCCATTTGCAGTACCACTTAGACCACTATAACTCATCCACAAACCTGTTCCATCTGTAACTACACTCTTAGGTGGAAAACTATTTATTGGAGACGTCATTTCAACCGTTAATACAGCATTTAAAGCTACAGTAGCTGCTTGAGAAAGGGTGGCAATCTTAGTAGAGTTATCATAAGCTCTTATAGTTGTATTTGGAAGAATGCCTAAGCCAGTAATATTGTATAGGCTTGCACTTGTATAATAAGTAACCGCAGCATTTGTTCCTGAAGCAGGATTTGAAATAGTTAATGCTGTAGTTCCTCCGCCACCTGTAATCGTGGTACCTACAGGTATATTGGGCCCATATATGTAATTACCATTAGCAAAATTAGAATTGGCAGAAGCTAAATTTACAGTAGTAAGGAAACCAGCAGCGATAGAAGTTGCTGTGCCAGTTGCGGAAGTACTACTAAAATTTGGATTAGTATTCAATTGTAAAGAAGTACTTGAAGTTGAGGCAGCAGCAGCAGTCACAAATTGATAACTTGAACCTGTAAATGTCGTTGCAGTATTGATAGTACCATCATACTTTAACAATGCCCCTACTCTATTACCTGTAGAACTTGTTTGACCATAAGCACCAAATGTGGCAAATTGCCCATTCCCGGAACGGGACATATATCCATATTCGGTTTCACTTGAACCACTACTTGTAAGATAAACCGGATTATTAGGAGTTGTGAGTGTACTAAGGTCTTTGGTTTGCACCAAATTCCCTGTAGGTGTATATTCATTAATTTTGACTGCACCAGGTGTTCCACTAGTATTATTCTGAGATAGTACCACAAAATTACCAGGTGTAAATGCACGCATTTGTGCATTTGTAAAGACACAAAAAGAAAAAAGAAATAAAAAGAGTGTTATTAACTTCTTCATAATTAAAAATTTAAAGTGTTTATATGTGTTTGAGTGTAATTAATTTAATAAAAAACTGATTTAATGGCAAGGGCATAGCCTTACTATGTCATTAAAACACAGTAAAATGTCCTTGAAAAACTTAATAAGGTATCGTTTAAGGTGAAATTTCTACTTCCAATTCCTTTACCCTGCCTTTTTGCTCAGCATAACTAGCATTAGAGGAAACAAATGTCACTTTGTACTTACCTGAACTCGTGTAAGGTGGTGGTCTAAATGATGTAAACATAGCATCAGTATAGGTTTTTATGATGGAAGTCGGCTTATCTGTCGGTACTCTATTGAGGTATAAATCCTTTGAAATTACCCAATCTTCATTATCTGCACTCGTAGAAGTAGTACCTGCAAAAGAGAGTTGAGTAGTAGAAACAGACCAATTCTGAGATTTATTTAAGATGTTGACTGCCTTCCAAACAGGATTTAAGGTAGCAACAGTAAAGGTATCGTTCGTAACTCTATTAGTAGAGTCGATTCCTCTAGCATAAAAAGTTAAGTTCAGGTTATTAATCGTCCACTTAGGTTGTGTTTTGCCAGTTACAGCCTTATATCTAAACGCAAAAAATACGGCACTATCTTTAAAATCACTGACATCTATGTTACTAGAAGAGGTAAATGCAGTTGAAGTTCCATCAGAAAGTATTACTCTGTTTGTAATGTCAACCCAAGTAGCAGCCACAATACTAGCAGAATCGTATTTACCATTAAAGTTTTTGGAAGCTAAAACAGACAATGTATTCAATTGTCCACTGTTTTGTAATAAACTCTGAAATTGTAGAATAGCTTTCCCTTTAGCCAAAGTTCTATTGTAAAATTCATATCGATTACCTAAGACAGTGGGATAATTAGCTATTTTTTCGCCAGAATAATAGGCAATATTATCAGCGTAACCACTAAACCTGAAGTTTATGCTGTCTCCAAATTTATATTTGACAGAATCCAACGAAATATCAAGTGTTACGGATTCAACCGTACCTTTCTGGCATCCAACCATAAATAATACAGCAACTGATAAAATCATTGCTGTTAAGAATGAAAGTTTTATACTGATATGTTTATTTATCATTACCATCCTGGGTTTTGTTTAGCCAAATTGTTTAAAGTAATTTCACTTGTGGGTATAGGCAGTAATCGGTACTTGGAAGTAATACGATTGTAAACCGTTGCAAACCCAACTTGATAATTATTAGTAATAAATTTCTGTGCCTCATTCTGTAGTGTCTGTTCATAAATGCCCCACCTAATTAAATCTAGTCTTCTTGTAAATTCAAAACACAATTCCCTTGCCCGTTCGTCTTGTATTGCCTTTCTAAAACTCTCCTTATCCGTAATTAAAAAATTGGGATCTGTTGAAGATGAAGAATACATTTTTACACAATTAGCTCTTTGTCTAACCAAATTCAAGATATCAATCGTGGTAAATTCATCACTTGGCCCACTTATTTCATTTTTAGCTTCTGCATACATTAGCAGCACATCTGCATAACGGAGTATTGGAAAGTTTTCACCACTTGCTCCACTAGCTGGTCGAACAATTTCGTATTTGCGTCTGCACTTACCTGGATTTTTATCAATCACCTTTTGTTTTATTAGAGTTGGTGTTTTATTTAAACTATCTTTTGGAGTCTCCCATGCTGTATTTCCTTTGTAATAAAAAGGAGCAATGTTCCAATCTTTCCGTATGTCTGTTGTATCTGTATTATATAAACCTGCAAGAGTATAGGTTACTTTAAACCAATCTAATGTATATCCTACAACTGTATTTGTGCTAGGGCAACTAATACCAGGTGAACCTTGCCCTACCCACGAACTTCCACGATAGTAAGGAGCTTGTGGTACAGTGAATTCAGCTTCCCACATAGATTCCTTCAAGTCATAAGCGTCCTGTGCCACGTTAATCCATATCTGACGATAATCAGTATTCAAGGAATTTTTATTGGCGTCAATCACCTTTTTCGCCCAGGTAGCTGCGTCATTGTAATGATCGGTAAGTAATAAGGGATACCCAGCCATATATAAATTCACTCTAGCCAAAATACCTCTAACAACTTGTTTATTAATTCTTACAGGTTGTTGCTGACTCGGATCTACATCATTTACATTTTGTTCAGCGGCTATCATTTCTGATAGAATGAAATTATAAACATCTTTTGAAGGGGTGAATGGGATATTAATTACTAATTTACTAACCAAAGAACTTGTTTTTAAAGGAACATCACCAAAGTTAGAGGTGAGGATAAAATAATAGTAAGCCCTTAAAAATCGGGCTTCTGCCCTGTAAACCTCACGGGTTGTGCTATCCATTGTAGGCTTGTCAATATTTTCTAAAAAAAGGTTACAGTTATTGACATATCTGAAACACTGACTCCAATAGGAATTAATAGAAGACTGTGTAGCATCAAATACCAAACTATTCACGCTATTGGTATTTGTAGCAAACAATTCGTCGGTAGGCACTCCCCAACCACCCACAACTGTTCCTCCATAAATGCCACTACCATTATCAGTAAACCCAGCATAAAGACCCAATAAGGCACTAGTTGCTTCAGTTGCATTATTAAAATAATTCTCGGGAGCGATAAAATCCTTGGGGGTTTGCTCCAAAAATTTTTTACAACCGGTAATTGTAAAGATGAGTAAAAAGAAAATGATAAATTGTCGCATCGTTATTAATAAAAAGGTTAGTTAGAAAGTAATGTTTGCTCCAAAAGTTATTGTTTTAGCCCTCGGATAAACTGAAAAATCAAAACCAGGCGTCAAAGCACTTGGTCTTGCATTTACTTCAGGGTCAAAACCTGAATACTTTGTCCAAGTAATCAAATTTTGACTTGCAAAATAGACTCTAAAGTTTTTAAACGCTTTAAGCCTCTTAATCAATTTATTTGAAAGATTATAACCAATTGATACAGTCTTCACACGTAGATAGGAGCCATCCTCTACACATCTCGACCAATAATAACTACCAGGATTAGATGAGTTTGCTTTTGGCATATCATTCGTTTGGTTTGTGGGACTCCACCTATTCACATAAGACTTATACATATTTAAGCTGGAATATGGATTATTTGGGGAACCATTTTCGAAAATTAATCGGTTGGCATTGTAAATATCATTTCCAAAAGACCATTGTAATAGGACACTGACATCAAAATTGTAAAAGGTAAAATTATTATTAATCCCCCCAAAGTGTATTGGATTCCCCCTACCAATGACAGTTCGGTCAGCAGCAGTAATAACACCATCACCATTCAAATCTTTTAGCTTTACACTTCCAGGAGTAGGCAAAGTAGTACGACTTGGATAGCTTGTTGGAATATTACCCTTGAGGGTGTAGGTACCTGTTGGCGACTTGTCATAATCAGCATATTGATAAACGCCATCTGACAGATACCCAAACATCTGTCCAAGAGGTTGACCCACTTTTGCTATATACAAAGGCGATGAATTGTAATTGCCATTCCAAGCTACCGTCCCATATTTTTCTTCCTCATTTACCCCTAACGCCAACACTTTATTTTGATTGAATGATATATTGAAATTACTTGTCCAAGTGAATTTGGAGGTTTTGATATTCACCGTTGATAAGGATATTTCCAAACCCCTATTTTGTATTTTGCCTATATTCATATAGACATTAGGAAGACCCGCAGAACCTGGCAAAGATGTATTCAGAATCAAATCTGAAGTCACCTTATTATAATAGTCAATGCTGACTTCCATTTTTCCATCTAAAAAATCAGCATCAATTCCAATATTACTTTGTTTGGTGGTTTCCCATTTCAAATACTTATTTCCCAATGATGAAAAATTAGTAAACGGAGTAAATGTATTATTGACTGATAAATAGGGATTATTTAAAGAAGAGTAGGTAACATAATCACTCACCCTATTATTACCTGTTAAGCCATATCCCACTCTTAATTTTAAATCCATGAGAGGGGATAACTTCTCCATAAAACTTTCTTTGGTTATACGCCAAGCAGCAGAAAAAGAGGGAAAATATGCCCATCTGTTTTCTTGGCTGAATTTCGATGACCCATCAGCCCTATAAGAAGCACTAACCAAATATCTGGTATCATAATCATATTGTACTCTCCCAAGAACTGAAACAAGGGTATTTTCACTTGCAGTTGTTGTGTAGATTCCAGGAACTCCTTGCCCCAAACCATTTATACCCAAACTCTCATTAGGTATATTGGTGGCACTCCCCCCCTTTGAAAAAGATTTCGTGTCTTGTTCAGTTAACCCTGTCAAAATATTAAGATGATGTTTTCTTGCTATTGTCTTATTGTAAGTTAATGTATTTTCATTCGTAAAATTTACGTTCGTATGGTTATTAAAACTTCCATTTACACCATTTGGATTTGTAGGGCTAATTCTACCTTTACTCGTTAACGAGTTATAGAAATCCTCCTTAACTGTATTTGTTTGACTAAACCCAGCCGAAACCCTAAACTTCAAACCAGAAATAACCTGATAGTCTAAATATAAATTTGACACCAAGTTATAATTATCATTTTTATGGTATTCATTTTTTGAATTGGTTAATGGATTATAAACACCTGTGGTACTAGCCAAATCCCAATTGGGATTATCAAGATTAATGTTGAGAGAATCAAAATTTCCAGTATATGGGACTGGAATATACCCCCACACACTTGACATTAAATAGGATGTACCACCCGACAAACCTGACGTTCCACTACCAGTAGGAGAAACTCCATATTGATTGGTATAGGTAAAAGTGGAATTTAAACCCATTCTAACTTTGGGGGTTAAGGTTTGGTCAACATTTATTTTTAATTGATAACGCTTAAATCCAGAATTAATCATAATTCCTTCCTGATTGGCATAATTGCCTGAAAAATTATACTTGGTTTTTTCATTTCCACCCCTCACAGCCAAGTACCCATTAATAAAAGGTGCTGGAGCACCAAATACTTTGTCCTGCAAATCAACCCCCTTTACATTTTTATACTTGTTCATTACTTGAGTTACCAAAGAAGTGTCACCGCCTGTAGGTTTCAGTAATGTGAGTAATGTGTTAGTTGGATTAAGTTCATAAATATATTGAACATACTCATAGGGATTCATCAATGGTATACGTTTCGTTATGTTTTGGGTAGAACGATGGGCTTGAAATTCGATAATTGGAGCACCTAATTTTCCTTTTTTTGTTGTTATTAGAATCACTCCATTTGCACCTCTTGCTCCATAAATGGCCGTTGCAGATGCATCCTTTAAAATTTCCATCGACTCAATCTCAGCAGGATTTAGCATGTTATTATCAGGATTCTCTATTGGAAAACCATCAATGACATATAAAGGGGAATTATCTTGTGTAACAGAATTGTTGCCTCTAATGACAATATTAGAGGCAGAACCCGGCTGTCCGTCAGGGGAAACAATTGTTACTCCCGCCACCCTACCTGCCAAAGCATCTTCGAAGGAAACAACGGGTGCCTTTTGCAATTCCGTCATATTCACTTTTGCAGCTGCAATAGTTAAGTCTTTTTTTCTAATTGTACGATCATAGCCAATTACCACCACTTCTTCAATTGATTTTGTAATTGGTATTAAACTTACAAGAATTTCTTTTTTCCCATCAAGAAACAGTTCAATTCTACTATATCCAATAAAACTAATCCCTAAAGAAGCTTTCCCATCCTTTACTCGAATTCGAAATTCTCCTTTGTTATTAGTTTTTGCCTTACTATTTGTTCCATTTTCAGAAACTGTTGCTCCTTCAAGTGGCATACCATTTTCATCATTGACGATACCTGTTACAACATAATCAGGGGGGGATTCATTGGTACTTTCTATAACCGATAAGTTAATCTCATTTTCAATATTTGCTATTGATTTTTCCTTTATTACAATATAATTACCTGAGATAGTATATAAAAAACTTTGGTTTTTGAAAATCATACTCAACACTGTATTGATGTCAGCATTTTGAACAGTTATTGATATTGGTTTCATAGAGGAAATATGTTCCCTTGTGTAAACAAAGTTATAATTACTCTGACCTTCTATTTCTTTAAATACAGTGGGAAGAGTAGCGTTTTTAAGCGAAAGATTGATTTTTTGAGCATACAATTCCCTTCCATTTACAGGTAGGCAACCAATTACAATTAGAAAAATGACAAGCCGCATAATCAAATCAATTTTATTCAGTGCCTTATTTTGTTGACACAAATTATTTTCTCGAAAACAATTTGTGTCGAAACAATCGCAAAATTTCATACCTTAGCCAATTCAAACGGTTAATTAATTAAATACATCTTCTTGAAACGAGATTAAAATTTGTTATTTAACTGAAATATAGCCGTCTCGTCTGGTACACGAGGCGGTTTCTTATTACTGATTTAAATGATTTAGAGTGATTAGAATGATAGGCTCAACCCTAAACTTTTCACAATACAATTAATTCAAGTAATTTCAGTTTACTTTGAGACAATCACATTATTTCCTTCTATTTTAAAGTGAACAACATCGGTAAGTTCCAATACCTGTAACAATTCTGAAAGGTTTTCATGTCTTGATATCTTGGCAACAAATGAAAAATCAATTGAATCCTTGTATATTACCTTTACATTATACACTTTTTCCACTTCCTTCATTATCGTAGCTATATCATCTCCATTAAAATAAAACTGTTCATCTTTCCACGCTGTCACCTTTTTCAAATCAACGTCATTGCTTAAATCAAACTTCTTTGCTTTTATTGCCACTTGCTGACCGGGAGTCAGAATCTGCTTTTCCTGACCCTTATAAACATGAACCGAGCCCTCTAATAGAGTTACCTTTACAATATTGTCTTCTGAATAAGCATTAACATTAAAATGAGTACCTAATACTTTTACCATTAAATCATTATGAGAAACATAGAATGGTTTCAACTTATTCTTTGAAACTTCAAAATAGGCTTCTCCATTAATTGACACCTTCCGCTCCTTTCCAATAAATGAAATAGGGAATGTGATGGAAGAACCGGCATTCAACCAAACAAAACTACCATCTGACAATAAAATCTTTTGCAATTTGCTTCCATAAGGAACCGAAAGCGTATTATAGATGAGTGTATCAGTTTCAGTACCAACGTAACTTATAAGTCCGTTCTTATCTTTAATTACACTCATTTTATTTTGGGTGGCGACTAATCCTTCGGTAATATTATTTAAGAATATTTTGGTACCACCTGCTAGGAGGATAGAAGACTTATTGGTTTCTGGAGCTTTTACATCATTTTTGTATTTTGATTTATTTAGGATAACATTACGATCATTTATGGGTTTATTGGTTTGATAGAAAAGATAAGTACCTACCATCAATAGAATTAAGGCTGCTGCAACAACGTATTTCATTAAGCGTTGTCTGATATTAATTGATTGATTGATATTTTGCACAGAAGAATCTGAATCAGATTCATTAGTGGTGACTAAATTAATCTCTTGCTGAATACTTAACCACAATTCGTGTATCTCAACATTATCAAGAGTTGATTTTATATCGGAATTATTAATTTCATCCCAATTCTCCTTCATCCAACTTCTTACTACAAAATCATTTTCTGGAGCTAACAACCATTTTACTATA
>CANCKV010000036.1 GCA_947378615.1 Chitinophagaceae bacterium
GAAAGATACGGGTGGTTCAAGAAATGGAAAAATAGTATTAGCTCATCAGAATTTTATTCAAGATGCTGATTTTGGAAACGGATTCACAGTAAAATTATATGAAAGCAAAAAAGCTGTATCAGAAGAGGGGTGGAAACACCTATCAATAACTTTAAAGCCACAAACAAATAATCCAGATTATGAAGATTTGATTCTAGAAGAAGATGAATTGACTGATTTAAAGATTGAGGGTATATTCGTAGAAGTCTTGAAATAATATAAAATGATAGATGATTGCCTAAATGGATATTCCGGTTTGGCAATAGTCAAAAACCGATATTAAACACATTTAGAACATAAAAATGGCTAGTAAAAATTTATGGACAAAAGAAGAATTAATTCTTGCCTTTAACTTATATCTCAAACTTCCTTTTGGGAAGATGCATAGTAGAAATCAGGATATAATTCATTTGGCTAATACAATAGGAAGAACACCAAATTCCATTGCTTTGCGTTTGGTAAACTTTGCTGCAATTGACCCCTACCATCAAGCTAGAGGTGTGAAAGGAATGGCAGGAGGTGCAAAACAATGTCAGCCGATATGGGATGAGTTTGTTCAAAATAAGGAAGGATTGATTTTTGAAAGTGAAAGGATATTAGCAACTAAAGAAAATCAGACTATTGAAACAAAATATAAAGACATCTTACTAGACCTTACCAACTTTAAAGGCGAGGAAAAGATAAGAGAAGTAAAAACGAGGGTTAACCAAAGTGTATTCAGACAAATTGTTGTTGGAAATTACTCAAGCAGATGTGCAATAACAGGAATTGATATTCCAGAATTGTTGTTGGCAAGTCATATAATACCGTGGTCAAAGAATGAAAATGAAAGATTGAATCCAGAGAATGGCATTTGTCTATCTGCACTATATGATAGAGCGTTTGATAAAGGATTGATTGGAATAAATTTAAACCTAGAAATCATCTTATCCAGTGATTTAAAGAAGAAACATAAGGAATCCTATTATTCAAAACATTTTGAAGGATTAGAGAAAAAGAAAATAACACTGCCCGAAAGATATTTGCCCAAAAAAGAGTTTTTAGAATATAATTTGGATGAGATATTTGGGAAGAGAAATGGTTAAGAATTTTTTGATTCTAATGATTGAAAAATTGTTGTAGTACCTACGGCACTCACTTTAATTTTATGCTTATTGCTACCAATATTTCGTGCATAGTGGCACTTTGGGAGGCAGAAATTGGTGGTATCAAAACGCTAAAAGGGTTTCAAACCCCTTATAGCGGTAGAGAGTAAATCTGCTATTATTCATCATTAAAGGGCTTTTGCTTATTGATATGGTTATATTCACTTGAAATGGAGTAGGACAATAATTAGCTGTTGTATCCCGAAGATTGGTTTAAAAACTTTGAAAAAGCAGTATAATGGATATTGAAAACATCACCGAGGAAGAATTTGATAACTATTTTAAACGGGAAAAAAATCACATTGACAAGAATGCATCTTTTGATGGCTGTATGTATGAGACTTATGGAGAGGAATTAGCCTATGTATTTGAAATGAGTAAAAAGAATCGGGTAGTAACGATTATTGAAGGTGATCACGGAGATGAGTACGTAGAAACTTATATTAATCCTATGGGGGTTGAAATAAAAGAAATGATTTCAAATGCTAATCTCTATTATGCAAGTGGTTTTCATTCTATAAATCGACTTGGTTATTTTGTATTAGATAAGCCCTATCAATACGAATTTGAAGTGAAAGTTGATTAGAATTTCACCAAATCGCTACAACCTCCGCTTGCAAGTAACATTCGAAAATGTATATCATCGACTTTTTCCTTTAGACAAGTATCTTTTAATTGTTGTAGATAGGTTATCAATATATCGTGTACCATAAAGTGAGTAATGTATGGGAAATGTGAATTGATTTGGTTTCATACTAAATCAATATTGTTTTTACAATTTACAAATCACTAAATTCGCTTCGATTAATTTACAATCATTATTATGTAATTATTATGCAGACAATAACAATAGATATAATTAATGAAAAAGCATTAAGGCTTTTAAAGAACCTTGAGCTTTTGCAATTGATACTTCTACTACTAGCAACTTATCTAGCACAGGAATAATTGACTTTAAGATACTGCTTAAAATCAGCGTTTTAATTAGTACAATAATATTTTCACTCCCAACATTTGGTGCAGTAGTTAACAATAGTCAAAATGAATTGAAATGAGTAGTAAGATGAATCAACTAGAGAATAAAGAATACTTACAAACACTCATTTCATTGAAAGAGCGGATTTTACAGGCACAATACAATAGCTATAGTGCGGTAAATTCGGAAATGATATTAGCCTATTTGGATATTGGTAAAACAATAGCTGAGAAAACAAAGAGCGGTTGGGGAACCTCAGTAATTCAACAACTTTCCGTTGATTTACAAGCCGAATTTGTTGGAGTTAAAGGATTTTCTGAAAGGAATCTACGTTTAATGCGTTTTGTTTACGAAGAAATTTCAGAAAATGTAATTTGGCAACAGCTTGTTGCCAAATTACATTGGGGTCATACTGTTATGATATTCAGCAAGATTAAAGACAAAACTGAAAGAACCTTTTATTTGCAAAAAACAAAAGCAGAAGCTTGGAGTCGGAGTATCTTAGAAGAGAAAATTAAAATTGACCTCTTTTCAAACTACCAAAACTTTCAGCATAATTTTGAACAATCGTTAACTACACAAGAAATAACAAACTACACCTTGCAATTTAAAGATGAATACGATTTGTCTTTTTTAAACCTCTCAGACCATCATAGCGAGAAGCAACTAGAAAATTCAATAGTTAATAATATTACCAAAATGCTTGGACAGTTTGGTACTGACTTTGCCTTTATGGGACAACAATTTCGGTTAGAATTTGACGATAAGGAATATTTTATTGATTTGTTGTTTTATCATCGTAAACTAAAATCAATGATTGCCATAGAATTGAAAGTAAATGAGTTTAAACCCGAATACAGTCAACAGCTTAATTGGTATTTGCATTTATTGGATAAAACCATAAAATATCCCGAAGATAACCTTAGCATTGGCATCCTTTTGTGTAAGACAAAAAGCCACCTAACTGTAGAATATGCATTGGAGATGGCAAACAAACCGATGGGTGTGGCTACCTATAGTTACTCCGAATTGCCCATAGAAATAGCAGCAAGTTTGCCAAACGAAGAACAGTTTATCAGAATATTTGGTACCGAAGAATGAGATGAAAATCATGAAAATGAAAAAGAAATAGCGAGAAAATGTGTTTTAAGCGTTAAAGGCGGATATTCACTTCAACGTGACAATTAAATACCAACATTTACAATTAGTGTAATAATTAGGCTTCAAATAATTTACAAACATCATTAAGGAACAGAAAAAAAATAATTTGAACAACTTTCAAATACTAAAGAAGATTATATAAAAAGTATAAACGAATATTTTGAAATAAAGAGGTAACTGCTTGTGTTTTTATAACTTTTAGAAAATAAAAAGTAAAAGATATTTTTCCAACACAAAGACACAAAGACGCTAAGAAGCACAAAGAAAAAAGAAACTTAAACTTGACTTAGTGCCTTTGAGTCTTTCTGTCTTCGTGTTAGAGAAATAAAAAAGAGTTTATTTTATAATAATTATAAAAAATAAGAATAAGCTTATATCTTAACATTAATAAACACCTTATTGAAAAGATATTTTGTGTTAGATATGCTATATCAATACGAATTTGAAGTGAAAGTTGATTAGGATTTCACCTAAGTTGCTACAGCCTCCGCTTGCAAGTAATATTCGAAAATGTACATCATCGCCTTTTTCCTTTGAATAAGTATCCTTCAATTGTTGTAGAGAAGTAATCAAGGTATCATGTTCTATAAGGGGTGTAAAGTATGTGTATAGGTAGTAGAGGGAATGTTGCTCGAAGTATTGTAGAAAAGTTGGAGGTAGGCTATAATTACCAAATTCGATTGGCTAAATAATCATCAAAAGCAATATCCGAACCAAGAATTGGGTAATCGGTACATTGACTTTGTGCTATAATTAAACGATCAAACGGGTCTTTATGATGATTCTCCATAGTTGCAACCCTATATAGATGAGCTAATAAAATGGGTAATACTCTAAATTGAAGTCTAACACAATTCTCTTTAATAAAATTTTCTATGGTATAATTACCTATACTTAATTTGTTGAGATTGATTTTGATACTTATTTCCCAAATGGAAACAGCACTGATAAATATCTTACCGCCGTTGTTTAAAATAATATCTGTGGCAACTTGACTTATTTTTTCGGGGCTAGCGGCTGCCCATAATAATGTGTGCGTGTCGAGTAAATATTTCACAGGCCTTTAGGAGCTTTCTCCAATTTAGTATCCACAATTTCCATTTGACTAACGATATCGTCTTCAATCCTTACAAACTCTCTAGCCCATCCTAACTGAATCTCATTTTTATCCTTACTTTTAGTAATTAGGTTAAAGGTTTTTGTATCAATATTCGTTTCTGTTTTATTAACTATAATTCCCATCATTTTTAATTTTTACAAATCTATACATTTGAAGCTAGTATAATTGTTTTATTTCGTTACTACTCAAGTATTTTTACCACTAGGGACACAAGGTTTTGAACAAAGAAACACAAGGAAAAACATACTTTTTATATTTTTACCTGTCTCTTGTTTTAAAAGAAGTCCTAGTGTTCCTTGTTTTTTCTTCGTTATCCTTGTGGTAAAAACCTCATGATTAGTAACAAAATATCTTTTGTTGTACCAAAATCCTTCCATGCTTTTCGAGTTGCAACTTTCCCGTAATTCTGAATTTTATAAACCTGTAGATTTCGATTTAATCACAAAGAAAAATTAAGCAGGACTCTGTTTCCTATTTATACACCTTTTTTGCCAAGGATAGTGTCTTCACGAAACTTGAATTAATTGGTAATGAATTAGTGCATTACAAGTGTTCTGTGAGGACAGGAACAACGGCAGCAAAAAAATCATTCACTCCGAAAACTTGCATTCACGATTATAAAAATGTGTAGTATTGCATCTAAGACATGCATTCGCCAATTAATAAAATTAAAAAATGAAAAATCATTTAAACGTAGGATTAACTATTGGATTGATACTTTTTGTCACATCGGTTTTTGCTGATGTAATCATACCTAGACGTATCGAGCAAGAACTAAGTTGGCCTTCACAAAGCGTAAAATTTTCAAACGTTTCATCTTTGGGAAAGTATGTACTCCATCTGCAGTTTAGGAATTTTAGGAATACTATTTATAAAGAAATTATTATAGCAAATGATACAACTTATTTTACTCCTGAACATGGCGGGGCTCCATCTCCACGGCTGCGATTTTTTGCTTTATTAAATAAGAAAAGTACTGATACCATTGAAATAAACGCAACAGATATTGACTACCATTTTATTCCTATCAAAAATAATAAACTTCAATTTTCAAGAAAACCCAAAAAGAGTTCCCTTTCAATTATGGGGGATTTTAATAACACAGATGTGGATAAAGGATATAAAATAGGTGCATTAAATGGAATGGATAAATTACTGTTAGGACTAAGTTTATCTGCTTTTACAAGCTTACTATTCTTATTCATTTACAATAAAAAGAAAGGTGCGCTAAATTTGAATCATATTCCTACCACATAAGCGTTCAATTAAAAAAATTGATAATTATTATCTATCAATATTCAACTTAAAAGAACTATAATTAATTAAAAGAAATAGCGATGATTATTCAAAAAATAGTGGGATTGACTTTAGGAATGATGCTTACTGTTTCGTTGGTATTTGCCGATGTGCCTGGAGGATGTGGGAGTGGGAATAGAGAGAGGACCTATAAAATAACATTTTCAAATATTTCATCGTTGGGTAACCATGTCCTGCATCTTAAATATGATTATGATTCTATAGAAGAACTTATTACAAAGGATTCCACTTATTATTTTACTCAAGGTAGGGGAGTCCCACTACCAATGCCAAAATCATTTTTTGCGTTATTAGATAATAAAAGCACTGATACTGTTGAAATTGATTATACTGAAAAAGATATTGAAATCAATTTTAGTTCAATCAGTAATAATAAACTTCAATTTGCAAAACAATCAAAAGATGGAGCGGATAAATCACTGATAGGGATGAGTTTTTTTGCTTTGGTTGGCTTAGTATTTATTTTTATATACTTTAAAAAGCAAACCCCATCAAGCAATAATAAAAATCCATCCGCATAATGGCTATATTTAAATATTTCCTATTAACATTATTACTCGAACTTCCTATTGTATTATTTGCCTATCGTAGTCAACTTAGTAAAGTATTAATTATAGACATCTTGCTGAATTTATTCACTTGGCCAATAATTACATTTCTTTACATCAACACTCATATTCCTTTACTTGTGATGGAATTGTGTGTGTTTATCATTGAAGGCATTGGATTGAAGATATTCCTTACTGGTAATTGGACTAAGGCAATGCTCGTTTCTTTTTTAGCAAACGGATTTAGTTGGTCAGTAGGATTGCTTATTACTAAGATTTTACTTATTAATTAAAGAGATGAAGAAAGAAAATGCTGCCCCTTTTTATTGGGGAATACTACATGGAGTAAACGATTGGGTGGCAGGCTACCTATTGGCTCGTTTTACCATTCATGCTTCATCGCATGAAAGTTTTCTCGCATTAAGTATTTATGCTGTACTTGCTTTTGGAGGTCAACTTCCTGTAGGTATTTGGCTAGATAAAAACCGTGATATTAAATCTTTTGGCATTGTTTCCGTTTTACTTCTTTTAATAGCCTGTCTTTTGTCTTTAGTAAATCCAATGATTGCCATCATAATAGCTGGTTTTGCATCGGCAGGAGTTCATGTTGTGGGAGGTTGTGTATGCTTGATGGTGAGTAAGGATAAGATAACCCCTCTAGGGATTTTTACTGCACCCGGAATTGCCGGTTTGACTATTGGTGGATTTCTTGGTGCAATCAATATTAATTGGATAATGCTTCCATTCACTATTGCATTATTGTGTTTGATATTCATCGTAAGGAATGGATTTCCTGTTTATCTATTAAGTAAACGTAAGGATGATACGATTATCGACAAACACGATATGCTTATGATACTGCTACTTTTATTCATGTGCTTTCGGTCGTTGTTGTTCGATTTGCTTAACAATTTCTCGCAAAATGTGGAATACGGCATTCTAGTAGTAGGTATGAGTGCATTTGTTGGAAAAATTATCGGTGGCGTCTTAGCAGATAGGATAGGATGGAAGCGGTGGGTATATATTTCACTTTCCATCGCTATTATTTCACTAGAATTTGGGCATGATAATATATTTGAAATGGCAGTAGGAATCGCTTGTTTACAAAGTTCGGTGCCCATTACTTTACAATTACTGTACTCATGTTTACCAAGCTTCCCTGCTTCAGCATCAGCACTAAGCTTGGGAACAGTGGTTGCGTTAGCAGGCATCCCATTTTATCAATCTGATTATTTACAAAACACTTTTGTTTCATCAAAATCAGCCTATCTAATAATGGTTACCATTGTATTCGTGGTTATTTATTTTATTTTTATTGGTTTTAATAAGAAGTTAGATAAGTTAGTATAGGAATCCATTTTTCTTTTATCAACACTAAGAAACAAGGACGCTTAGGAAGTTGTAAGTAATAAGTTATGCGTTCTAAGTAAAAAGCATACATAATTGAGATGCAAGTTGCTCAATTTATTTAAACTACATTCCTTAGATGAATTGTGTTTTTCAATGTGTCTTTGTGCCTTTTATGGGTTAAATCTTACCAATTCTCTTTAACTCCCAGAAACATTTCGCTGTTGCGTTGATATCAACAGCCGCATTGTGAGCTTCATCAAAGCCTTTTTTGAATAGTTTATAATGTAGTTCTGATAACTTAGGCCACTTGTATCCATAAGGACCTGAAATTTTACAAAAATCAGTAGTGCTATGCATGGTACAAATCTTCTTCTTGGCAGGAATAGTGTTTGGAAACTTGTTTCTTAAAAACTCCGCACCTACTATCTTTTCATCAAAACTCATATTGTGTGCTACAAGGCATTCTGATTTGTTGATTAAATCATGGAATGCCTGTAAAACAGATAGCAGATTTTCTCCTTCTTGAATTGCTCTTTCAGTAGAAATGCCGTGTATTCTTGACGCTTCAACAGGAATTGTAAATCCCTCTGGCTTGATAATATGGTCGGCTCCCGAAATTTGATTGCCTTCATTATCATACAATAAATAGGCTAATTGCACTAATCTTGGCCAATTATTTAATTCGGTTACAGGTGCCTTCCAATTTTTGGGGAGTCCTGTTGTTTCTGTGTCAAAAAATAGATACATGTTATCGATGTTAAAGATGGAACAATACTTTTAAAGCAAATTAAAGGATTTTATTTTAAGAACTTATTGTGTTTAACAATTATAATTTTGCATAGGGATAATGTTTTGTATTTATAAAAGATTCATTCGTATTTTTTCCTTTTAATGGTTGATAATTGTATTCAGCATGTTATTGTTTACATAAATTTAGTAGCTTGCACCGATGGCATTATTTTTAAATATACACCCCGTCAATCCCAATCAAAGGCATATTGATACAGTAGTGGATTGTTTATTGTCAGGAGGCATCATCGTATATCCTACTGATACGATTTATGGTTTAGGCTGCGACATATTTCAACATAAAGCAATAGAAAGAATAGCGAGAATTAAAAATGTAGATCCTGCGAAGGCACAATTAAGTTTTGTTTGTAATGACTTAAGCGACCTGAGCAAATACACAAAAAGCATCGACACCCCCTTATATCGTTTACTCAAAAATTATCTTCCTGGTCCTTACACTTTTATCCTACCGGCAAGTAAGGAAGTACCTAAGATATTACAGACTAAGAAAAATACAATTGGATTACGTGTGCCAGACAACCTGATTGTTCGGACTATTACACAGCAATTACATCATCCTTTACTATCTGCGTCATTACCTGGCGAAATGGTAGAAGAATACACTGACCCTGAATTGATTTATGAAAATTTCAAGAATCTTGTGGATATTGTTATTGATGGAGGGATTGGAGGTATGATTCCTTCTACAGTAATTGATTGCACAAAAGAAGAATATGAAGTAGTAAGAATGGGTGCAGGTGTTTGGGAGTTTTAAGTATTAGGTAATAAGGAATGCTGAATAAATAAATTGAGCAATTATAAAATCGTTTCACTAAGTAGCCCCCAATTCTACGTAGTAGAATTTCTATGTGAACTTCTCTTTAATAAAACATAGAAAAAAATCTATGTGCTTTCTATGTGAACCTATCTGCCTATGTGTTGAGCTTTTTTTTCATAAAATTCGTGTTATTTTCTATAGTATTAAATCTGAAAATTGCTCAATTTATTTATTTTACCTTCCTAAGTTATAAGTTTTAAGTTGTAGGCTTAGTTCTTTTGAAAAATGAAATACCCTATTTAAGCTAATGCTTTAAAATGCAAATCAAGGGTAGAAAAAAGTGCTGATTAACGTCGTATTTCTATTTCTTAATAAATCTTGCCCAACCCTCTTGAGAATAAATTCAGCAATAACAGCTAAATGGGCTCACAAAGCAAATGTTTTTCCTTTCAACTTTTAAAAAACGACCAACCAAAGGCGAACAAACTCATTCAAAGGATGAAAAAACCCATTCAAAGGGTCAAAAAACGACCATTCAAGGATGGAAAAACGCATACAAAGAGTCAGTAAATGCAGGTCAAGGATAAAAAAATGGTGGCTACTACTCAAAAAACACATGCAAGCACTTAACAAATGACTTCTAAGTGTCAATAAATTGATAGGAGGAGTAAAAAAATGCACTCAAAGGATGAATAAATCGATGCGTATTTTGGTAATGAATCGTGACTTTACAACATTTACAACTTAATTTAATTTTCCAATTTAATGATTATCGTTAAAATTTAAAGAATGAATTAATATAAAGTAAGGGGTATTTAAAATCAACGTATTTCAAAAAGTATAATTCAATGAATATTTTGTCAACTTGTACAGATTACTTTTATATCAACCCTTGATTCACATTTATAAGCACAACTTTCTTTCCACAAAGCTGCCAAACTAAATACTAAACTTATATTTGCGGTTTTAAATAAGCACTATGGCAAATTTGGACATAAGGAATAACTGGTCAATCTCAGAAATAAAGGGTATTTATAATACACCTCTTTTGGAATTAATTTTTAATGCAGCAACACTGCATCGAAAATATAATGATACTGCTGAAGTACAGGTTTGTACTTTATTAAGTATTAAAACAGGTGGTTGTGGAGAAGATTGCGCTTATTGCCCGCAGGCAGCACGTTATGATACGGGAGTAGAAGTACAGGCATTGATGAAGCAAAAAGAGGTGTTGGAATATGCCCAAAAAGCAAAAGATGCAGGAAGTACCCGATTTTGTATGGGCGCTGCTTGGAGAGAAGTTAGGGATAATAAAGACTTCGATAATGTGTTGGAAATGGTGAAGGGGGTGAATAAAATGGGAATGGAAGTATGCTGTACCCTAGGTATGTTGACTGAAACACAAGCACAGAAATTGGCAGAAGCGGGTTTATATGCTTATAATCATAACCTTGATACGAGCAAAGAACATTATACTGAAATCATTTCTACTAGAACCTACGAAGATCGTTTAGAGACATTGGATAATGTAAGAAAGGCAGGTGTATCGGTTTGTTGTGGTGGAATCATTGGATTGGGAGAAACGCATGACGACCGTATTAAAATGCTACATACATTAGCAACAATGGAAGAACATCCTGAAAGTGTGCCGATTAATTCATTAGTTCCGATTGCAGGAACACCTTTAGCTAGCAATGAGAAAGTTGATATTTGGGATATGGTCAGAATGATTGCTACTGCAAGAATCTTGATGCCTAAAACAATGGTTCGATTGAGTGCAGGACGTACCGATATGAGTATTGCAGAACAAGCATTGTGTTTTATGGCAGGTGCGAATTCAATCTTTGCTGGAGACAAACTATTAACAACACCTAATCCTAGTTTCGACGATGACAATTTGATGTTCAAATTACTTGGTCTTGAACCAAGAAAGGCATTTAAGGAAGAAAAGGCATACCTACACGAAATGGTTCACTAGTTGTTAGAGGTTAGTTGTTAGTAAAAATCACTTAGTCACTAACAACTAACCACTAATCACTAACAACTAAAGAGGGTATTTAATCGTTCGTCGGTATAGTCTTTTACAAAGAAAAGGATGTTGTCGTACCCTTCAAATTCTTCTTTTCCGTGCATAGTAGTGATTACCACACATTTCATCCCTGCGTTAGCAGCAGCCTCTACTCCTTTAGGGGCATCTTCAAAAACAATCGAATCAGTAGGTAGTATTCCTAATTCTTTTGCTACTTTTAAGAAGGTTTCAGGATTAGGTTTACTTGTCACCACATCATCAGCACTTACTATAGATGTGAAATATTTTCTTAGGTGAAGACCATCAAGGATGAAATCTATATTGAACATGATGGCAGCCGAACCGATTCCCATCGCAATATTATTTGCCAAAGCCTTTTCCACAAAAGATTCGAATCCCTCAATACATTTCATTACAGGTTTGAAAGCTGCTTGATATTGCTTTTCTTTTTCAATAGAAAGTTCCTTCATCTCTTCTTTTGTAAACTTTCCTTCTCCAAAGATTCTTATTAGTAATTCTTCGTTTTTACCATACATCTGTGCCTTTACTTCTTCCCATGTAAGTCCTCCATTTAGTTTGTTATTGACAATATTTTCCCAAGCTATTGCATGAAATCCCATGTCGTCGATTATCGTTCCGTTCAAATCAAAAATAAAACCCTTCGGTGAAGTCATAATTCATTTATTGTAGTTCGCGGCTAAAGTAGTAATTGAAGACGAGTATTTGTGTCTAAATACAAAAAAGGAATCCAACATTTAAAGTTTGAGATTTAATGAATTGGAAGTAACCGCATATTTAATACCTATTCTCTTACATTTGCAGCCTAATCTTTCAGATGCTATTATGAAGTCGTTTTGAGACGTTCTGACATAGTATTTTTAATAATTTATCTATAAGTAATGGAAATAACCGTACAAACTGCACAGCAGCTTCGTTTGACACCTGAGGAATTTGAGTTGATAAAAGTAAAATTGGGGCGCACA
>CANCKV010000037.1 GCA_947378615.1 Chitinophagaceae bacterium
ACTAGTTTTTTTATAATTCAATATTGCCCAAGAATTAAAGAATATTGCAAAACCCGTCATTATTAAAAAGTGCATCTTAATATCATTAAATCTACTTCCTTTTAAAACTACCATTCTCATAACTTCTATGAAATAAGTGACAGGGTTGCATCGGGCAATAACTTGTGCCCAATCAGGCATACTATCAATTGATGTAAAGAGTCCACTCATCAAAATAAATATCATCATGAAGAAAAAGGCGATAGACATAGCCTGTTGTTGCGTGTCGGAATAGGTGGAAATCAATAATCCAAAACCCAATAATGCAACTAAATAAAGTGCTAAGAAAGCATAAATCAAGGCGAAACTGCCAATTGGAACGATGCCATAAACCATTCTCTCAACTAGTAAAAATCCTAATGAAAAAATGAACATCCCAACAAACCAAAAAGGGATGAGTTTCCCAAGAATGAAATGATATTTCTTGATAGGGGTAACATTTATCTGTTCAATTGTTCCTACCTCCTTTTCCTTTACAATGTTTAGAGAGCAAAGGAATGAGCCTACCATCGTAACCAATATTGTCAAGATTCCTGGCACCATGAATAGCTTATAATTTAAGAATACATTATACCAATTTGAAGAAGTGATTCCAATAACAGGTAATGGGTTTAGTCTCGTTGGTTGAATCAAGTCAATCCTAATTTCGTCATTATAAGATTTGATGATATTGGAAAGATAGGCACTCCCCAAAATTGCTTTAGTTCCATTGATGGCATTGACTGCTATCAAAAGCTTTTGTTGATTTTCCTTTACCAAATTTCGTTCAAATCCCTGTGGTATTTCCAATATAAGGTCGGCCTTATCACTTTCTATCTGTTTGAAAGCCTTGTTAAAAGAACTGCTATAGTCGGCAAGTTTGAAATAATTAGATGCCCCAATCTTAGAAACTAATTTTTGAGAAAAGGTGGAATGGTCATGGTCAACAATGGAAATATTGATATTCTTTACCTCAAAATCAGCCGCTAATGGCATTACGATTAACTGTATTACGGGCATTATGAATATCATCGGCAACAAAGACTTGTTGCGAAATATTTGTTTGAATTCCTTTTGCAATAAAAAAATAAGTGTCCGCATAACTTTTTCAATTTTATTCTTTTTGTGTGATTAATCACACTTTAAATCATTTATCGCCTCCTGTAAATCACCAATAGTGTGCGATAAATCATTTACAGCCGACTCTCACTCATTTACCGCCGACACTAAATCACTTATGGTCTTACTTTTTCTAACAACTAATCACTAACAACTAATCACTAACCACTATTCAAGTCGTATCTTAAATTTCCTAACACTCACCATCAATAAGAAAAAGGTCATGAAACATAATATCAGTGACTCTTTCCAAATAGCAGAGAATCCCAATCCCTTAATCATGATTGATTTAACGATGATATAATACCATTTGGAAGGAACAATATTTGCTATTATCCGCAACGGTAAAGGCATGTTTTCTAATGGGTATAAAAATCCCGTAAATAACATGGTTGGAATTAGCATCCCCATTAATGAAATCAACATGGCTGTCTGTTGCGAATCGGTGCTATTTGAAATTAGTAGTCCGAGTGATAAAGCGGTAATTATAAAAAGGCTACTTTCAAAATATAACAAACCGATATTTCCATTCAATGGTAAATCCAACAAATAAACACTCATTACTAAAATGACAGTGAGATTGATGAGCGAAAGAATAAAATAGGGAACCGCTTTTGCGATGATAACTAGAAATGGGTTCATTGGCGACACCAACAATATTTCCATGGTGCCTTTTTCTTTTTCTCGAACAATAGAAACAGAAGTCATCATTACGCAAATCAGCATCAAGACCAATGAAATTACTCCCGGAACAAAATTGGTTGCCCCCTTTAATTCGGGATTATAAAGCATTCTTGTTACGGGAATAATCTGATAAGGAAACTTATTATCCTGCATCAGTTCTTTTTGGTAATCAGATACAATGGTTGAAACATAACTCGTAAGTGTAGTAGCGGTATTTGGGTCGGATGCGTCTGCCAATATCTGTATTTGAGCTTTTTTCAGATGCATCAATTCATAATAAAAATTTGCAGGAAATACAACTACTAACTTTATCCTTCCACTCCGAAAAGCATCCTCAATTTGAGTATGACTCCAAAGAGTTTTTTCAATTTCAAAGTATTTGCTAGCCTCTAATTGTGTAATAATCCTTTGCGATGCTTTATCCTTTGCATTATCGCAAATAACAATCCTTGAATTTTTGATTTCATTAGTCAAAGCAAAACCAAATAGGGTTATCATGATAATGGGTAAGCCAAATAACATTAATAATGTTTTTGAATCACGAAAAACATGATAGAACTCTTTTCTGATAAAAGTTATTAATTGAGAATTGAAAATGGAAAATGGAGAATTAGTTGGCTTTTGCATCTTGAATTGATTTTTTAGTTGTTTTTACAATTGTTGCAAGCAAACGAATCAGTTCATCACATTCTTTATGAATTGAATCATATTCATTACTATTAATGTATTCACTTTTGTTTAAAAGGAGTAGCCAATAATTGGTTTCATTCGCTTCCTTTAAGGCAATGCTCATTTTATGGACAAAATCTGCCTTAGATTCTGCATGTTCAGCTTCACAAACATTAGCACCAATCGAAGTGCCACTCCTGACCATCTGTTTTGAAATGATATATTCGTGTTGTTCCTTACACAAAAACTGATAGGCCTTTATCATCCTAATTGCGAAAGCAATTGATTTGTCCGCAACAATATTTTGTTTCATAACTACTAATTTTCAATATTATCCTCCAATTATTTTCAATTTTCAATTCTCCATTTTCAATTAACTACTCGTTTCGTTGTGCACCGCGTGCAAGTTCAAAAAATACTTCATCCATTGATTTGGCGGAATATTGTTGTTTAAAATTAGTTGGTGTATCCAATGCCTTGATGACCCCATCCACCATCATAGAAATACGATTGCAATATTCGGCTTCATCCATATAATGAGTAGTCACAAAAACGGTAATCCCACTATCGGCTGCCTCATAAATTAAGTCCCAAAATTGTCGTCGGGTAATTGGGTCAACACCTCCTGTGGGTTCATCTAAGAAAACTATTTTTGGGTCATGAATGATAGCTACTGAAAAAGCTAATTTCTGTTTCCAACCTAATGGCAACGACCCGACAAGTTTCTTTGTTTCATGTTGCAGCCCCAATTCTTCAATGAGTGTATCACTTTTCTGTTTTAACTGCTGATTGCTCAATCCGTATATTCCGCCAAAGAATCGGATGTTTTCCAAGATATTCAAGTCTTCATATAGGGAGAACTTTTGGCTCATATAACCAATGTTTTTCTTGATACTCTCTGTCTGTTTATAAATATCAAAGCCTGCAATAGTGGCCTTACCCGAGGATGGTTTTGAAAGTCCACAAAGCATCCTCATAGCGGTTGTCTTTCCCGCACCATTTGCACCAAGAAAACCAAAAATCTCCCCTGCTTGCACTTCAAAGGTTATTTCATTAGTGGCAACAAAATCCCCAAACCGCTTTGTTAGCTTTTCTGTCTTAATAACCACTTCCTTATTGTTGAGAATACTCATCCTTGTTAATTATTAAAAAATGTACTTACAACTTAATACTTACAACTTCCTTAACTAGTGGTTTTGTTTTCCATCAGGTTAATAAAGCAGTCCTCAATTGTTGCATCAATCTTTTTACATTCTATTTCTGAATGTCCATTCCTTTCTAACGATGCTATCAGTTTTGAATGATTATCTGCATTTTCACCTTTCAAAGAAATATGATGATATTCTCCAAAAGAGTAGCAACTTTTAATCAACTCATTATTTCTAAGTTCCTTCAAAAGACCGCTCATATCAGTTGCTTTTATCGCATAGAGGGCAGATTGATATTGCCCTGTGATATTATTTGGCGTATCAACGGATAAAATCTTTCCATTTTGCATCAAAGCAATACGTTCGCATAGAGTTGCCTCATCCATATAGGGAGTGGAAACCAAAATAGTGATGCCTTCCTGTTTCAATCGTTTCAACATTTCCCAAAATTCTTTTCTCGAAACCGTATCCACCCCTGTAGTAGGTTCATCCAAAAACAGAACGGTAGGACGATGAATCAATGCACAACATAAAGCCAATTTCTGTTTCATTCCACCAGAAAGATTTCCCGCTCTTCGATTCTTAAAGGGTTCTATCTGTATATAAATATCTTTTATCAAATCATAGTTTGCCTTTACTGTTGTATTGAAAATGGTAGCAAAGAAGGTTAAGTTCTCCTCTACACTCAAGTCTTGGTACAATGAGAATTTACCAGGCATATATCCCACCGTATTTCTGATTTTTTTATAATCCTTCACAATATCAAATCCTGTTACACTACCATTACCCGAATCAGGAAGTAATAAAGTAGTCAGCATTCTGAAAATACTTGTCTTCCCCGCCCCATCAGGCCCTATCAATCCAAATAGTTCCCCACGTTCCACACCAAAAGAAACATCGTCCACCGCAATGATGCTTCCCTTATTGTAAGTCTTTCTGATATTATTTAAAAAAACATCCATAAAATAAATTGAAAATGGAGAATTGAAAATTGAAAATGTATTTCATTGAAAACTCATTTAATTGAAAATGGAGAATTGAAAATTGAAAATGTAATTGAAAATAATAGATTAGAGTTAGTCTTTTATTAATGGAAACCCTACTTTTCATTTTCCATTTTCCATTTTCAACTTTCAATTAAACCCATTTTCCATTTTCAATTAGAATTTGACTTCCCCGTACATCCCAATCTTATAACTACCATCATTCTTCACTTGTACTTTGATTGCATAAACCATGTCTGCCCTTTCGTCCTTTGTTTGAATTGTCTTAGGGGTAAATTCTGCATTTTCACTAATCCATTTAATTGTTCCTTCAGTTTCCTTGAATCCTCCCTTGCCGTCATCTGTTTGTACTTTCACCTTTTGTCCAAGTTTTATGATTGGTAATTGGTTCCCTGTAATATAGGCCCTTAACGTAAGTGTATCAACATTTGCAATCTTGTACAAAGCCTTTCCGATGCCTGCCATTTCTCCTTCAAAAGCATATTGCGTAAGGACAATTCCTGAAATTGGATTGGTTATTTTCCCTTTTCTTATTTGGTCATCAATTTCGTTTACAGTCTTTTCCAATGGATTTGTTTCACTCATTATCGTTCTATTTTGAATGTCTATTGTAGAGGAAAATGAGGCAATCTGTTGCTTCAAAACTTCAATTTGCCTATTTGCACCATCCACTTTATTATTGATATCATCGAGCTGTTTTTGTGTAGCAGCATCTGCCTTCAATAACTTTTCCGTCCTTGCCTTTTCTCGTAACCAATAGTTTAATTGAGACTGTTCGAGTGCTAATTGTTTTTCTGTCACTTCTATTTGAGGGCGAGGCGTATTCAATTTCTCCTTTAATGCTCCAATTGATGCTCGAACTCTTTCTTTTTGTAGTTCCACATTTGATACATCAATGACTCCAACCAATTGATTCTTTTGCAACTTATCCCCTTCATGTATTGTGAAAGAAAGTAGTTGTCCTGTTTGTTG
The DNA here is from genome assembly GCA_947378615.1 of Chitinophagaceae bacterium. GTDB lineage: Bacteria > Bacteroidota > Bacteroidia > Chitinophagales > Chitinophagaceae > Parasediminibacterium. Next base: position 5,615 of record CANCKV010000037.1, read on the forward strand.
TGCTGATACAATCACTTCATCCGATTCAAAAGTGCCTGTTGAATCAAAATCTTTCTTCTTGCTGTTGCAGGCAGTCAATAGTAAGATTACTGCCATTGAAATAACTATCTTTTTCATTATTTATGATTATTTGTGATTAATTATGATAAATTGTGATAATCCGTGATTTAAAATGAGTGCCATTTAATTGTTTGAAAAAGAGTAATATTTAAATTCTCTTTGTTTTCTATCTTGATTCCATTATGTTCCTTGTAGTAAAGCATCCTAATTGCCCATTGTAAATTTGTTAGTAAATTGATTGATTAGTAATTTCAATTGGTGAACTTCCTTATTTAGTTTTGCCTGTTCCACTGCATCGATTTCTTTCAATAAATCGTTCAAAGTGATTACTCCATTTTCATATTTTGCTTTAGCGGATGCCTTTACCTTTTCCTTCAAACTAATAATAGTATCATCTGATTCTAAATATTTATTCAGTTTTTGTTGTTCCGAGTTTTCCTGAATCCTCTCCAAATTATTATTAAATAGAAAAGTCTCCTTTTGAATATCCACATTCTTCAAGTTATTCTCCATCAACAGTTTTTCATTTTTTGAGGTATAATAAGCACTCGGACTCCAACTCAATTTTAGTCCTCCAATATAAAATAAAGAAAATTCATTCTTAAAAAGGTTCAGTCCAGGTTTTCCATATCCACCTTCGGCAAAAGCACTCAACTTAGGTCTGCTTTTCAAATCAATCAATGTCAATTGATGATTATATAATTGATTTTGGCTATCAAAGACTGCTAATTCAGGCCGATTAATTGCTGAATTTCTTTCAGATTCAATATTCGGCACTACTAAATGTGATGAATTATCAACTTTCTTCCCAATAAATGCACTTAACATACTCAAGTAATTTTCAATGCCAGCCTGTATTTCAATATTCCTTTGTTGTTGTGTAAGTATTTCAGCCTGCATTGCATCACCATCTGTTTTATAAGTTGCCCCGTTTACAACTGTTGCATCCACTCTTGCCTTTGTGTCCTTCAATTCTTTTATCAACAAATCATTCTGTTTCAATTGTGCATCCAACAATAAGGCTCCAAAATAAAGCTGATTGATTCTTTGTTTGATGTCATATAAATCTTTCTTGAGATTAGCAGTTTCCAAGGCAGAACTTGCCATTTGTATCTTTTTCTGTTGTACAATCACCCCCCCGTCATAAATATTTTCATTCACATCTACCGTTGCTTTGTATTGGTCTTTACTCGGAGGTATGATTTTTACAATAGGTATTGAAATACTTGTCACATCTGATTGATAAGTACCTTGTGCCCCAAAAATTATCTGAGGGAGATACCCTTTTTGAATGTTCGACAGGCTATATTCATTTGATTTGTCAATTAATGCAGCCCTTTTGATAAGCGGATAATTATTTGTCGCTAACTTGTAGCAACTATCAATTGTAAATTGATAACTCCTTTGTGCATTAGTAGCAAGGGTTATCAAAATAAAGAGGGGTAACAAAAATTTATTCATTTTATAATCATTTTCTTTTAAAATATATTTATCACTAATCAAGTTAAGGCAGAACACTACTCCTAAAATATATACAAAGTAAAACTTAGAACTTTGTACGTATAACCTATAACCTAAAACTTATAACTTAATACGTAAAACTTAATACGTAAAACTTAATACGTATAACTTAATACGTATAACTTACAACTTAATTGAGTTCCAAACAATTTCAGGTATTTCCTTCTTTCTTCTTTGCAACATCTCATTGAAACCTGTTTCATCCAATCCAAATAGACGCATCATCATTGGCTTACTCAAAAATGGGAAGATGGTCAGACTTTGTATGTTTAAGAATAACTCTCTTGCATCAATATTTCTAATTTTTCCATCTGCAACCTCCTCAGCTATCTGTTTGTTCAAGGCTAGAAACAGTGACAGAACAGGTGTTGACTCAATATTTTTAAAGACTATTTCAGGATTATGATGCAGTTCTGTCATGATGAAAATAGGCAAATCAGGTATATCACTCAATTTATCGATATCATACGCCACTAACTTCTCTATTTTCTCTTTCAATGGCATATCCGAGGATAAATAGAATCCTATACCTGAAAAAAGCTTCTTAAACTCTTCGTGAAAGATTTCGGTAAATAGTTTCTCCTTTGTCCTGAAATAATAGTTCACCATTGATTTTGTTGTTCCCGCCTCAGTTGCAATATCTTGTACTGACGTACCTTCAAATCCTTTTTGGGTAAAGATTTTGTGAGCTGCATTTTTGATATTTTCTTCCGTATTTATACCTGTATTCTCCATTCGTACATTTGTTTAGAACGATTGTTCGAATGCAAACATAAAAACATTTTTTAAATAAACAAATTATTTTTAGGAAAGAATGAAAGCAGTGAAAAATACAACAAGCGTAAACTTTAGGAATACATTTTTTAAATTTTCATCAACTATACCGTATAAGCAATTTTTTTATTTTAATTTTCATTGATATCTCCCATATCGCTAAAGTCTTTTCGTCATTTCGAATATCCCATCTAGCAAGCTAGAGATAAATCGTAATGAAGAAAGGGGCATGATTTGGTAACTTTTTTGGAAGTTGCCAAATCTTTACTTGCGAATCTCGCTATCATTCCGCAGGAACCTGCAATTGCTAAGAGGTTCCTATGTAATATAGAGTCATTAATTTTGGTTAGATTCCTGCGGAATGACAGCTTAGGAATGCAATTAAAATAAATTGAGCAACTTTTATCAGAAGTAGGTGTGCTTTTTACGTAAAACCTATAACTTATAACGTACAACTTCCTTAGTTAAGAGAAACTAACAGTTTAAAATAATTTTTCATTATTGATAAAATCATTTAAAGTATGTTATGCTAAGTAAAGCAAATAATCCATTCTATTTATTCAATCGACAATTCCACATTTTGAGTAATGGAATCCAAATTTACTATATATAGGGTACGTTTGATATCGGTATATCCCATTTTTTCTATCTCATAGTCTTCAATTGAATTTGGTAGCATGATAACATATATATCATCATTGCCAATTTCGTTTGTCAAGCCATTTGTAAAATACATCTTTACCCTTCCTGACCCAACATTACAACCATGTATTTTTTGTGTCATAATGTCAAACTTGTGTTTAAGTGCCTTGCGGATAAGTTGGTTTGTGAGGGTGAAAGTAAATTCGGTTTGTGTAGTTATTTCCATTTTTTCAATAGGAAAATAAATGTCCATTAAAGTAGGATTTTTATAAAACTTAACCTGCAAATTTCCATGAACATAATACATGCCTTCAGCAGCTTCTAAAGTGGCCTTAGCCAAGTTTTCCAAAGTCAATTCTATACTTTGCATCTGGTTTTTCTGTTTTGCTTTTGCAACATTCAAGGCTGTTTGAAGGGCGACCACATCAGTTTTTAGAGTGGCTAATGCAGTATCATCACCTATAGCCTCAATAAAATTGGCAAGTGCACTTTCCCTTGACGCAACACTACCACCTTGAAATGGACCACGTCTATGTGGAAAAAGGCTGACATATCTAGTGGTTTCGATTGGATAAATAATTTGAACCAAATTATCCCAAAATCTGATTTTAGTGGTTGCCATTTGCTCAATAATTTCCATTACTCCTTGTGTATTAGCCATGCTACTGCTTCTTTGAGAACTCCAACCAAGATGTGCAGCATCGAAATTCAATAATAAAGGGTGGAAGAAATCATACATTTCTAGTATTTTGGAATCGCTAATTCCTGAATGAAGCAACAGTTCGAAAAGATCGAAAATTGATTTTGCGCCAATTTTACTTCGATTGACAATGGGAATAAAGAAATTTTTTGAATGAGGCCAATTTCCTGTAGGCATAGCGAACGTTTTTTTGTTGATTGAAACAAATACCGTTGCTGCGACAGCGATTTTTACAAATATTGTTCATTTGAAAACATTATTAATGACAATCTTTTCATTTGTGTATAACTCTTTTAAATCATTCGTAAAATAGGAAGGTGAATATTGCATTGAAATCATAAAATAAAGAAATGGAATAAAGTAAACTGCATGAAGCATTCAAAAATATTTTGAGGAAATAAGTCAACTCCTTGAGAATGCCTTAATTAATTTGAGGGAACAAATAAACTGATTAGAAGGGTCAAATAATATTTGAGGGAACAAATAAAGTGATTAGAAGGGTCAAATTATATTTGAGGGAACAAATAAACTTATTTAGATACTCAAATATATTTAGGGAGTCCAAATAAGTTGTCTGATTCCCTCAAAAAATATTCAGCTTGAAAAATAATCTTAATCAATGTCTTAAATAAATATTAAGTAGCCAAATAGTTTGCTTTAACCTCTTGTAGAAAATTTAGACAGTCAATTAGTTTTGGTTGTTCCCTTAAATAATATTTAGGTATCTCAACAAGTTTATTGAGTACTTGTAGAAAAAGAATGTAGGAGAAGTGAATTATTTGAAGCTTTTACCTAAATTTATTGCAAACCATTTTTCCAATTATTGTGCATCCATTTGGGTGTATAACATTTTTTTGCTTAAAGTGGTTCGTGGAGACACGAACCTTGGCAGACTGCCTCGTTTCGTGTCCTCACGAAACAAAAAAAATGTTATGCACCCCATCCATTATTCACCATGTAGATATGGATTAAATTCTATTACCTTATATTTTAAACGTTTCTTTAGTTCTCCAACTTCAATTGGTGAAAAGCTATCTGATTCATCATTAGGACAAATAAAAGAATACACTATCTTTTTTGAGGAAAGTGAAAAAACAACTTTCCAGCAGTCTTCAGGAATTGCAATGTTATCAGGTCCCATAGTTCGATTCCCAAAAATGCTACCACATACTATAAATAAGGAATCCTCTTGACTTGCTTTTCTTATTTCTGTTTCAAAATGCTTCCATATTCCCCTGTTCATTCTAGGAGTCTGTGGAACACAATTATAAAAACGAAAGGTTTCTTCCTCCCTAATACAATCGGATGCGAAATCTTTTGCGTCTGCAAGGTGTCCTTCATCATAGCCACTGCCTTTATAGTCGGCAGGGGTAGCTGAATAAGGTAGGTTTTGTGTTTTAAAATGAAATGCCTTTCTATCACAATCTCCACCACCGTGATATAATTTATAACAAACATAAAGTGGGTCGTGCAATTGATAACTATAATAAGAACTATACACATCATTCACAATTACTGTGTCAATATTCTGTCCTTCAACAGATACAAAAGCAAAAGCAAGGCAGATAAGTTGAATTAATTTATACATGATTGAATAATTTATAAATTATTTTATAATAAATATAAAAGAAATATGGGAAACAAAATATATGATTACTAAGAATAGTTACATTTGGCAACTAATAATTTTAAAATGATGCTTAATTTATTATCATTTCAAAGTTTGAAAGTAAGTAATAGATATATACCCGCAAAAAATTAATCAAAAAGAATGAAGTTAATTATTGATGCAATTTCGGATAAAGGAATAGTAAGAAATTCCAATGAAGATATGATATTAGTTGGAAACGACTGCTTGAGAGATGCCTCTAAGAATTATGAATTCGATTTTACTACTTACGAATTCCCCTTCATGATTGCGGTAGCTGATGGCTTAGGGGGACATAAAGGTGGTGCTTATGCTAGTGAAATTGTGCAAAAGAAAATGGCCTCAACTGTAAATCAATTGCCTTTAAATCTGAAGCAATCTGTTATAAAAAGCTACTTCATCGCTTCTGTACAATCAATACATCAATGTATATTGGATGAAGGAAATATTAATTTTGAAGTTAGAGGTATGGCTTCTACTTTTTCAGGAGTTCTATTTTACGGTACTAAAATATTTTTGACACACGTCGGTGATAGTAGAGTTTATCATTTTAGTAAAGGAAAACTTACTCGTTTTTCAAGAGATCATTCCCTTCAAGAGCTCAAAGGAAATAATGGTGCTTTAAGAACAGCAATAGTCAATGCCTTTGGTGCGCCTGAAGTATTTTTAGATTTCGAAGAAATAACTGCTAAACTTCAAAATGACGACCTATTACTTATTTGTACAGATGGTCTTTCTAAAGAATTAAGTGATACAGAAATTACGAATTGCTTAAGTCAACCAAATTGCCATATAAAGTTAATTGATGAAGCAAAAAAAGCAGGTGGAAATGACAATATTTCAATTGCTGTTATTAGATATATCAAGAATTGGCAATAAATAGTTGTTAGTTGTTAGTGGTTAGTTGTTAGTGTTTAGTGGTTAGTGGTTAGTGGTTAGTGGTTAGTGGTTAGTTGTTAGTGGTTAGTTGTTAGTTGTTAGTGGTTAGTTGTTAGTCGTTAGTGGTTAGAGAAGTTAACTTATGAATTATGAGTTATTAGCTAAATTTAATTTCCCTGACCCCTAATAACTAACAAACTAATAACTAACCACTAACCACTAACTACTAACCACTAAATTAGTCCATCGTCTGCAAAGCTGAAATAGCCTTCATTGCTTACTATGATATGGTCGAGTACCTTTATATCGAACAGTAATGCTGCTTCTTTTATTCTCTTCGTAACATTCTCATCCGCTTTACTTGGTTTTAGACTTCCG
>CANCKV010000038.1 GCA_947378615.1 Chitinophagaceae bacterium
TTCAATTTCAAGTCCCCTATCTATTTCAAAGTACTCATCTTTTATCTCTCATAGTTCATCACTTTCTCCCAATCCTAAAATCATTAAATCCTATAAATCTTAATTCAGTTATGCTCCTAAAATCATCAAAATCACACAAATCAAAAGAATCATAGTTCAGACAATTTCTGTCATGCCGTAGGCATCTCATCCCAATAAAACCAATTTCAAGTTCCCTATCTATTTCAAAGTACTCATAGTTCATCACTCATAGTTCATCACTTTCTCCCAATCCTGAAATCATTAAATCCTAAAAATCCTAATTCAGACACTCTCTTCCTTCACAACACCCAATTAGTGGACCAGTGTAGGGGCAAAAAAAAACTGATAAAAGCCATTCACTTTCACCAGCCTTCCCTATTCCAAACTTATTACAACCTAAACCTTCACCCTCCTCCTTTTACAATCAACATTTTACCCTAAACCTTAAACCTTATACCCGAATTATTAGATTTTCTGACTGCTTGAAATCCAAAGTCCTTAAAACCGACTGTCATCCCAACTCCCATTTTCACATAACCCTCCAAATAATTAATTTCTATCGTTAACAAGTCCTGATTCGTATAAATTCGTTGAGTAATCACTTTTAGCTGTCCCACAAGCTGTACAGGATTTACTAACATCTCAATTTCTCTTTTATCCACCCCTAGCTGTGTAAGATACGCAGCTGTGTACTTAGGTGAATATTCCGTAAAGGCAGCTAAATCCTCCGAGATTGACGCAAGTATAAATGAACCAAAACTTGGAACTTCTCCAATTTTTACTCTGATGACTAACCTTACTACTGTCATAACTTTATTTTTTATTAATTAAATGTTTACTTTTCAATTATCTATTAGGAATTTGTTTAAAATAAATCAAGTATATATTTACTGTAATCCATTTCAGACTTATACCTTAAACCAAAAACCTCATACCTTATACCTTATACCTTATACCTAAAACTTAAAACCTAAAACTTATAACTTATAACTTCATTATTTTCCTCTTATGTTAAAATGAAAACGACTCAGGTAGCACTTTTTGAACGCGCGTACGCATTACTTGAACGCAGGAGTGCTTACTCTTGCCTCAGAAGTCCTTACCCTGAATGCGCGGAGCACTTTACTCAACCCGCGTCCTCAATACTTGAACGCGCGTCTTGAAAAAATGAATGCGCGGACGTGTTTCTTGTACTCTCGTCTCCTTACCTTGAACGCAGGAGTGTGTTCCTTGAACGCTCGTTTTGAAAAAATGAACGCTCGTATGCACTTTGTGGACTCTGAAGTCACTTCCTTAACTATACAAAGAACTAATTTTATCCTACAATCACATGTCATCACCTCTGTTCCTTTAAGCCTCCCTACCGAACTCCATACCTTCATTCCAAAATCTTCAATTATTAGAACACAGCAAATGTGGATGCATTCTAATTTTCATTTATTACATAATTTATTACATTTCTTATAGGATTCTCACATGTTACTTATTAATACTCAAAACAAATCAATAATGAGGCTTTTGACGCTTAAATCTAAATTAGTTCCCCACTTCGCTTCATTCTTCTCCATCGTCTCTCTGTCATTTCAAATGTCAAATCTGTAAAGCAAGAGATAAATGGGACATTTGAATTGATGCGAAAACAATGGTTGAGACGATGAAGAAATCAACAGAGGAATTTTCAGCTTAAAAAATGTTTCAACTTATTTACACTAGTTAACCTATTTGTTGCCAATTATTATATTTGACTGCTAATGTTAAGTAAAATCTTTTTTCATCTTCTAAAGTCAACAAATAAAATAATTTCTTGTTTGTTATATGTATAACTCAAAAAACAGAATTATGCAAATCGGGATTCCAAAAGAAATAAAGAATAATGAAAACAGAGTTGCTATCACTCCTTCGGGGGTAATACAATTGGTCAAGGCAAATCATCAGGTATTTATTGAAAAAAGTGCTGGAATTGGCTCAGGATTTTCTGATAAGGAATATGCTGACGCAGGTGCTATTATTGTAAGCATTGCTGCCGAAGCTTGGGAAAAAGAAATGGTGATAAAGGTAAAAGAACCGATTCAACCTGAATATCAATATTTTAGGGAAGGTCTCCTCTTATTTACTTATCTGCACCTTGCCCCCGAAAAGGAATTGACCGAAGCATTATTAGCCAAAAAAGTAGTGGGTATCGCTTATGAAACTGTAAGAACAGCGAATGGCATCTTACCTTTATTGTTGCCGATGAGCGAAGTTGCGGGGAGGATGGCTAGTCAGGTAGGGGCACAATTCTTAGAAAAGATGAATGGAGGCAAGGGAATCTTACTTGGAGGTGTTCCAGGAGGAAAAAATGGTCGAGTAACCATCATTGGAGGGGGTATTGCAGGAACAAATGCTGCAAGAATAGCAATTGGATTAGGAGCTCAGGTAACGATTCTCGACATCAGCTTAGAAAGACTCAGAGAAATAGATGACCAATTTGATGGGAGGATTTCCACTCTAATTTCTAACCCTTTCAATATTGCACAAGCTGTAAAAGAGGCGGATTTAGTGATTGGAGCGGTATTGATTCCAGGTGCAAAGGCACCGAAATTAGTTACCGAAGCGATGATTGCCTCTATGGAACCTGGTTCTGTAGTGGTTGATGTTGCGATTGACCAAGGTGGAATATTCGAAACTACCGACCATATTACCACTCATGACAACCCTGTTTATATCAAACATGGGGTTCTTCATTATGCGGTAGCGAATATGCCGGGTGCAGTACCTAGGACTTCTACGATTGCCCTCACAAATGCAACAATGCCTTACGCCATTCAATTAGCTAATAAGGGATACAAACAAGCCTGTTTGGAAAACGAAGAATTATTAAAAGGAGTAAATACCCTCAAAGGATTTGTTACTTACGAAGCAGTTGCAATTGCACAAGGATTGATATATAAAGATGCGAAAGAATTATTCAATGATAATTAATTATTGATAACTAATCACTTGTTATTGATAATTAATAATTTCTAAATGATAATTTAATGTATTATTTTAATAATTATATTAATAAATTATGGGAATAAATAACTCAAAACTCAAAACTGACATTAGCCTATCTCTCAGGAAATTCCTTTATCTCACTAAATACCCCCTCTTTCTTTTCAAATAAAAAATTATGAACACCGTTTGTCAGAAAAAGAAAAGGAACAGGTAATGCTAAATGATACCGCAGGATTTGACTTAAAGTACCTTGATTTAAAACAACATCCGGTTCTTTACATTCAATAATCATCCATGGAGCGGCATCTTTGTAAATGATAATATCACAACGCTTTTTTAATTCGCCCAACTTAATTTCCTTTTCTATAGAAAACAAGGAAGCGGGATATTTTACAACATATAATAAGTACTGAATAATGTTTTGTCTTACCCACTCTTCAGGCGTAAGACTTACCCATTTCTTTCGGACTTCATCAAATATTGTTTCCTTATTCCCTTCTACTTTTATTTTAAAATCAATATTTGGATAATCTATTTTTATCATTTCTCAATTTATTCCTTTATTTTCACGAATTAAACACATAAACGGGAAAAATAATGAAAACGAAAGAAGAAATTGTAAACAATTGGTTAACTAGATACACGGGAGTAGCTTTAGAGGATTTCGGTTCTTATATTTTGCTGACTAATTTCACTAATTATGTCGAGTTGTTTGCTACATGGAATAATGTGGCTGTAAATGGAAAAGATAGACCTTTTCAATCAGCTACTGCTGATGGAATTACCATCATCAACTTTGGAATGGGTAGTCCGGGTGCAGCAACTATCATGGACTTATTAATTGCAATTCAGCCAAAAGCTGTTCTCTTCTTAGGAAAATGTGGAGGTCTTAAACGTAGAAATAAAATAGGCGATTTAATTCTTCCTATTGCAGCTTTAAGAGGCGAGGGTACTAGTAATGACTATTTTCCTCCTGAAGTTCCTGCCTTGCCTGCATTTGCCTTGCAAAAGGCGATTTCTACCACTATACGTGAATATAATACGGATTACTGGACTGGTACTGTCTATACAACAAACAGAAGAGTTTGGGAACATGATGAGGTATTTAAAGAGTATTTAACTAAAGTCAGGGCTTATGCAATTGATATGGAAACGGCTACTATATTCATGGTTGGCTTTCATAATAAGATTCCCACAGGGGCTTTACTATTAGTGAGTGACTCTCCAATGATTCCAGAAGGTATTAAAACAGAAGAAAGTGATAAAAAGGTCACTAGCGAATATGTAGAAAAACACATTAAAATAGGGATGGATTCATTGAAACAATTAATCAACGATGGACTTACTGTAAGGCACTTGCAGTTTTAAAGAGGCTTAAGGAAGAAGGTGTAGGGTGAAAGGTGTTAGTTACTGGTTGCAAGTTTCAAGTTGCAGGTTACTGGCTGCAGGGATTGAAATAAAAGGTTCAAATTATAGCTAGAAATTAAGCTTATAATTTGAACCTTTTTTATTTTACGCTTCCATGTAACCTGAAACCTGAAACCTGTAACCAGTAACCTGTAACCAGTAACCTGAAACCTGAAACCTGCAACTTACATCTTGCCTCCTAATGTGCCTCCAACCAATTTTCTCCTACTCCTAACTCTGCTTCTACAGGCACATCATTTGGTAATAATAATGCCGATTTCATGTTATCCAAAATAAGAGGTTTAAGAATGTCTAATTCTTCTCTAACTGCATCAAAAACCAATTCATCATGCACTTGCAAGATCATTCTTGATTGTAAATTCTGCTCTTTAATGGCTTTATGAATCTTAATCATTGCCAACTTAATCATATCGGCTGCCGTTCCTTGTATAGGGCTATTTACGGCATTTCGCTCTGCAAAACCTCTTACGGTAAAGTTGCCAGAGGAAATATCACGTAACCAACGTTTCCTACCAAGCAATGTCTCCACATAGCCATTATCTTGTGCGAATTTTACAGTTTCTGCCATATAGGTCGTAATACCCACAAATTCCTTCTTATAGTTTTCGATGATTTCTTTTGCTTCCGAATTCTTAATTCCTAAGTTCTCTGCCAATCCATACGCCCCCTGACCATAGATGATACCGAAGTTGACACTCTTTGCCTTATAACGTTGTTCCTTAGTTACTTCACTTTCTTCTATACCATATACTTTTGCGGCAGTTGCGGTATGAATATCCTTTCCTAATTTGAATGCTTCACACATATTCGGGTCACCGCTAATAGCTGCCACAATCCTTAATTCAATTTGAGAATAATCCGCACTTACCAATACACGATTGCTATCTCTAGGAATAAAAGCCTTTCTAATTTCTCTACCTCTTTCCGAACGGATTGGGATATTCTGCAGATTCGGATTATTGCTACTCAATCGTCCTGTCACAGCGACCGCCTGTGCATAGCTAGTATGCACTCGTCCTGTTTTACTATTAATCATTAATGGTAGAGCATCTATGTAGGTACTTTTCAACTTAGTCAACTGTCTAAAACCAAGAATATCTGCCACTATCTTATTCTGATGTGACAATTTTTGCAACACATCCTCACCTGTTGCGTATTGCCCCGTCTTTGTTTTCTTTGCCTTCGGGTCTAGTTTTAGTTTATCGAATAATACCTCCCCAAGTTGTTTTGGAGAGGCTAAATTGAATCGGACTCCTGCTTGTTCATACACATTATTCTCGAATATCTTCGCTTCCTTTTCCAATTCTATACTATATTCATTCAGAAAGTCCTTGTCTATTTTAACCCCTTCAAATTCCATATCGGTCAATACTTTCACTAACGGATTCTCTGCAGTATATAATACCCTTTCTACTTCCTTTGATTTCACTAAAGGTTCAAAGACCGTCTTTAGTTGCAAGGTAATATCCGCATCTTCTGCAGCATATTCCTTCACTTTTTCTATTTCCACATCCCGCATAGTACCTTGACCCTTCCCCTTTTTTCCAATCAATTCGTCGATATGAACAGGTTCGTAATGAAGATATTGGCTACTTAATAAATCCATACTACGCCTTCCTTCGGGCTCTATTACATAATGGGCAAGCATGGTATCCCACAAAGTCCCTTTCAGTTCAAAACCATACCATTTCAACATCAATAAGTCATACTTGATATTTTGACCAATCCAAACTAAGTTTTCATCTTCAAATAAGGGTTTAAATTGATTCAAAATTTCAGTGGTGCCATCTCTATCAGCAGGGCAAGGAACATAATATCCTTCTCCCTTTTTGATGGAAAAGCTTAAACCCACTAAGTCAGCTTCATTGGCATCGATATGTGTGGTTTCTGTATCAAAACAAATTTCAGTTGCAACAGAAAGGGTATCAATCAAAGTATTAATCTTCTCTTGATTATCAATTAATTCATAATTATGTGGTGTATTATAGATATTCTGTAGTTCTTGAACTGTATTTTCCGAATCAATTGATTCTTCTTTTTCAGAATCAGAAGAGGAAGATATTGCCGATGGTGCGGGTTGGTCGAAAACACTACCAAATAATCCACCGCCTACCCCTAATGGCGAATTAGTTGACGTTTCTCTTTGTGGAGTAGGTGCATCAAATAAACTACCCTGATTAGTTGGAACTGTTTTAGGAGCAGGTTTCTTAACTGTAGTGGTATAAGCAGGCGGAGGTGTAGTTGGCAATGATTGACCTAATAACCTTTGCGCCATTGTTCTAAACTCTAATTCAGCAAATACTTCCTTTAATGCTTCCTTATTCCATTCCTTTTGACGGAAGTTTTCTTCATGAAATTCTACAGGTACTTTCGTAATAATAGTTGCCAACTTCTTACTTAGGATGGCATTCTCTTTTCCTGCCCTCACTTTTTCGCCTAAAGCACCTTTTATTTTGTCAGCATTTTCAAGAACACCTTCTAGCGTATCATATTCCTTGAGTAATTTGGCAGCCGTCTTCTCTCCTACTCCCACAATACCAGGAATATTATCCACTGCATCGCCCATTAATCCTAATATATCAATCACCTGATCGACACGTTCAATATTCCATTTCTCACAAACTTCTTTTGGCCCCATTATCTCTACATCCCCTCCCTGATAACCGGGTTTGTAAATATAAATTCCATCCCTCACAAGCTGTCCATAATCCTTATCAGGCGTAACCATATATACTTCATAACCTGCATCATGCGCTTCCCAAGCTAATGTTCCGATGACATCATCGGCTTCATATCCTGTAACACCAATCACAGGAATATTAAAGGCCTCCACAATTCTTTTGATATCAGGAATGGCCAAAATCAAGTCTTCAGGTGCCTCCTGACGGTTCGCTTTATAGTCGGCAAAATCTGCATGACGTTCAGTTAGACCTTCCATATCAAAGCAAACAGCAAGGTGTGTAGGCTTTTCCTTATTCATTAATTCAACCAAAGTATTGGTAAATCCAAACTGTGTACTCGCATTCTTACCGGTACTCGTAATACGGGGATTGCGGATGAGTGCATAATATGCACGAAAGATGAGCGCAAAGGCATCAAGCAGAAAAAGTTTCTTTTGCATCGGGCTAAGATAAGGGAAGGCATTTATGTGATAAGATATTTTTTAAAAAGCCGTATTTCCTCATTGAAGAAAGGAATTAAAAAGAGCCATAATCAATCAATAAAAGATATTAAATCAATTTCCCATTAACTGAATCAAATCAACTTTTACAGTTAAATTCAATTAGCTTAAATCCTAATTGTGGAAAGTTTGTACGACACAATGCTGCTTAAAACTATAATTTGAAATATTGATTAAATTATATTTCGATTCATTCCTTATTTTCGCCACGAATAATTAATTAAAGATATCATGCAAGAAGATTTAGATTTTATTTTGGAAGATACAGAGGATAGTATGAAAAAGGCTATTAATCATTTGGAATCAGAATTGATAAAGATTAGAGCCGGAAAAGTAAGTCCAACTATGCTTGATGGCATAACAGTTGAATATTATGATGCACCAACTCCCATTAATCAAATAGCCAATGTTACAGTTCAGGATGCGAGAACCCTAACAATTCAACCTTGGGAAAAGAAGATGCTTGCACAAATTGATAGGGCAATAATGGGAGCGAATATTGGTGTAACCCCACAAAATGATGGCGTACAGATTCGATTGTTCATGCCACCATTAACAGAAGAAAGGCGTAGGGAATTATATAAAAAAGCAAGTGGAGAGGGGGAACAAGCAAAAGTAGCCATCAGAAATATTCGCCGCGATAGTATTGAACAAATTAAGAAATTACAAAAAGACGGCCTAAGTGAAGATATTGCAAAGGGTTCTGAAAAAGAGATTCAGGACCTGACAGATAAGTTTATCGCTTTGGTAGAGAAACACTTAGCGTCAAAAGAAAAAGAAATGATGACAATATAGTGGTTAGTGGTTAGTGGTTAGTGGTTAGTAACTTAACTTATAAAAACATTATTAATTCAAACGAATAAATTTGCTTTAATAATATTTTTATTTTTTTGAAAACTAACCTACTAACCACTAAAATCTAACCACTAATAACTAATTACTAACCACTAATAACTAACCACTAACAACTAAAAAAAGATGAACTATCTCGCCCACGCTTACCTTTCTTTTAGTCAACCAGAGATTTTAGTGGGCAATATAATCAGTGATTTTATTAAAGGAAAAAAGCAATACGAGTATTCACTTGCCATTCAGAAGGGCATACAACTGCACCGAGCAATTGATATATTCACTGATAGTCATCTATCAACTAAAGAGGCTCGACAATATCTTAAACCTGCAGTAGGGGCATATTCAGGTGCATTCATTGATATAGCTTTCGACCATTTTTTAGCAACCGATATTTCTATTTTCAAATCAGAGACATCACTCGCAAACTTTGCAATAGATACCTATACTATTCTAGAAGGGTATGAAGATTGTTTTCCAGAAGGATTCAAGATTAGATTTCCATCTATGAAACATCATAATTGGTTATATAACTATCAATTTAAGTTAGGAATTGAAAATAGTTTTGCAAGTTTATCAAGAAGAGCAGCCTATCTTTCTACATCTGAAGAATGTTTTCAATTATTTGAAAACCATTATTTTGCAATAAATAATTGCTACAAAGCTTTCTTTCCAGAATTGAAAGAATATGTGATAGATTTAATGGGAAGAAAATTTAGTTAGTAATCAAATATCAATTGATAAAAATAAGTACTTAAAGAATTAAAATTATTGAAAATATGTCATATTGTACAGCAATAGAAATGATGTCTGATGATAAAAAGGCCTTGCATAAAGCCTATCATGACAATTTGTATGGATTTCCAATTTACGATGACAATGAATTATTTGGTCGACTAATACTTGAAATTAATCAAGCAGGATTAAGTTGGGAAACAATTTTGAAGAAGGAAAAAGGCTTTAGAAATGCCTATCATAATTTTTCTATTGAGAATGTTGCGGCTTACGAAGAAGTAGATATTCAGCGTCTCCTAAATGATGCAGGTATTATTCGAAACAAATTAAAAGTTAATGCAGCTATAGAGAATGCAAAGGTTATCCTCTCACTGAAAGAACAACATGGTTCATTTCAGAAATGGTTGGAATTGAATCATCCTAAAACAAAGGAAGAGTGGGTTAAATTATTTAAGCAAACATTCAAATTTACAGGCGGAGAAATTGTCAATGAATTTTTAATGAGTATCGGCTATTTAAAAGGGGCTCATGACGAGAATTGTTTGATTCACAAACAAATACTTAATAATAATCCAATGTGGAATTTACAAAAGTAATAGTTGTGAAAATAATCAATCATGAAGGTTTTCTATATATCAACTGTTTTAACTAAAAAAGCCGTAAGAACTTGTCTTACGGCTTTTTTAATGTTTATATGCGCTCTAGTCTGTGCATTTGATATCACAACCTTCGGGAGAAGCTTTTCCTGTATTTTCCAAAGTGAAACCTTCAGAAACAGGTATCCAAAAAACATTTATAGAATAATAATGATGTAAAACAAGTTGATTGGTCTTACAACATACAAAATCTTTACTTTGATTATAATATTTACCAAACATTTTTGTAACAGGAGCAGTAATTGTTGCAGTAACAATCATCCCTGTAATTGCAATTGAAACAATGCTAAACTTAAGATTTGTAAACATGACCTGAAATTTAAAAAGTAATATAAATAATGTTAGTCTGATAAAAGTAATTCTATTTAATAGCTAATGAATAAACAAGCAATCTTCAATCATTTCCTTTTATTTCCCTGACAAAGATAAAAATAGTGAGTAAAGTACTTGTAGTAATTTATTGATACTTTAAGTAGTATAAAATGCAAATAGAAAGAAATACACGGATATACTTGCTCCCTAAATTGTAATTTCATTACATTCTTATTGTATTTATTTAATTTATTATCCCCCTTATAGAAGGGGACTTTTTCATAAATCGTAAAATAATCAAAAGGATGACCTAAATAATTATTACTATCACATCGAAATGATACTTATTAATTAACATCTCGGTTTTTGAAACGATTGCGCATAAGATTTCTTTAATATTAAAATTGCATACAACTTCAAAAAAGAAATAATTTATTTCTCTAACAATTTTGTCTAATTTATTATTTTAATTGAATATTATTCTACTCATATGATTGTATTCAGAAAAACAAAAAATAAAATAATTGAACTTGCAACTAACCTTTTTCAATCGCCCCAAAAAACACAACTTTTTGGGCTATTAGGATTTCTATTCTGTTCTTGTATGATAATTGCAAACTTTGTTTGTAAACTTTACATTTCTGCGGGTCTTCTTTGTGGACTTTTGTTGTGTATTCTAATCATTCTATACCTAGATTATAAAGGATTTAGACGTTATATCAGAATGGCTTACGTACTCTCTCTTAATTTCTTCTCCATATTAGTAGTTACTAGTCATGGATTAGCGGCAGGCGGCTATTTATTCTTCATCGTATTATTAGTGGCACTCGCCTTCTTATTAGAAAATGTAAATAATTATAGAAGACAAGTTTTTCGGTATTTCGCTATTACTATTGTTTCATTCCTGATTTGTATTTCATATAGCCCTACTGTTAGTAAATGGGAATATATCCCCCCTTCTCTATATCAGACCTTATTTATTGTGAATTGTGCCACAGCAATTATATTGATTTCACTTTTTAGCTTTTTTGGTGTCACACTAGAAAGAAAGGCAAGACACGCTTTGGTATTAGAAAAAAACAGAGCAAAATCACAGGCGGATAGAATAAGTGAACAAAATAAGCACTTACGAAATATAGCATTTATGAGTGCACATACAGTTAGGGCACCTCTTACAAACATCATTTCAATTACAAGAATGCTAGATCCTAAGGAATTTTCTAGAAGTAGGGATGAAAAATTAATACAATTTTTAAAAGTTTCGGCAAATGACCTAGACAAGGTTATTCGCGAGATAGTTGAAATGACGTCTTCAGTTGAAGCAGAGATCAACGACTCATCTTCTAACAATTGGATTATTTGATTTTTTCCGATCAATTCCACAATGAAAACTTTAAATAAAGAAAATCACTTACATTTATTCTCTATTTCATTTTTTTGAAATTTTGAAAATAATAAAGTATATGATTTTATCAAAATATTATAAAGAAATATTTTCATTAATATCAATTGAAACTGATAAATCACGTAAAAGAACCCTTGTTTTTGGATTCTTGGGATTATTAGCTTGCCTACTAGTTGCTACGGTCAACGTATTTCGGCATTTATATGTTTCGGCAACATTAGTTTATATACTTTCAACAACTATTGGCATCATTTTATTTCTTGACTTTAAAGGAGTTAAGCACTTTATTAAAGCGTCGTATGTAGTAAGTTTTAATGTTTTCACTACTATTATAGTTTTTGCCGAAGGGCTTGAACCTGCAGGGTATTTATTTTTTCTTGTATTTCTTGTAGCATTAGCTTTTTTATTAGATAATTCAGGGAAATCTGACCCTAATGTTCACATTTATCTTCTATTTACAGCAGTATGTTTTTCTTTATGTATCATTGAATGTCCACAACAAGGAATGTTTCAATTCATTCCAGAAAAGCTTAAACATCAAATGTTTGTATTTAATAGTATTACCGTCATCATACTCATTTCTGTCTTTACTTATATCGGCATCACACTTGAAAAAAGAATAAGAGAGGCAC
>CANCKV010000039.1 GCA_947378615.1 Chitinophagaceae bacterium
ACATGCCCTGTTGATGGTGGACAGGAACACCAAAGGAAGCCGCAACCAACTACTACTAGAGATATTGGAAAAATGGAACGAATTAACGGTTGATAGAACATTAGATGAAACCTTTTTCAGTAAAGAAAGGAGAGAGGGAATAACGAACATGTTAGCTTTCTTGAAACCAAAGATTTATCACATAGAGACTGCCGATAAGAAAATTTCGAGCGAAAACAGATTACCCAATAACGATGACCCTTTTCTGCAAAAAGAAGCGGACAAAATAATCAATAAGTTAGACCCTAGAGGTTCTACAATGGTCGGGCTTTCTTCTTTGTACAAAGAGATTACAGAAATAGAGTTTAGTAAAAGCAAGGGCGGCACTTTTAAAAGAGGTGGTAAGTGTTACCGATATGTAAATACGAGTAAGCCAAAGGAAATGATAAAAGGCGTGTTGGAGTGCCTTAAATACCACTTTGAACCTTGTAGCCTTGAATTGGATGACGAACATAGAACGCTGAATTGTGCTTTATTGCCGCAATTAATACCGAACATATACAGGAAAAGGCTTTACAGCAAATTTGGTGGTTTCTATGGCTTAAAACAGCTAAACGTAACAGAAGAGATAAGCGAAGATGATACAGAGGACTTTTTGGCAACGGCGCAAGCTGAGTGCTACGACCCTGCAACCGGAGAGCCAATGGATAGTTCAGAATTGCAGTTTATCGTATTCGATGTAAAGGATCTGGTATTCAAGCCCGATGAAAACCGTTATAGTATTGCCAAAAGAAAAATAAAGATGGTGCATCCTCCTGGGGAAACGGTAAAGCAGGCAATAAACAATTTTATGTCTGTAGTAACTAATAAGCGGCAATTAAACGCAATGGAGAGTAGTAAAGAATTTATGACTTAAAAAAATACCACCACAATGAAAAATAAGTTACAACCTAAGAAGTGCCTAATAATTGGTGCTATAAATACAGGACGTTTTATAAAAGAAATTCAAGTATTGGTTACATTGAATGAAACAGATTTTAAAATCAACGATTCATGTGCTAATAGGTATCATTTACAATCTAAAATAGACGAATTACAAGGCGACATTGAAAAGTTATTGTCTAAGTATTTCGATTCAAATAGGATAGAGGCAAACGATTCAGACGAATTACATTTTATAGTTACAAATATGACATTAGGAATTTAATTTTTTCACTTAAAACAAACTACAATGGACAAAGAATTTAAAAGGATTTTGGAAGAGGCAAAGAAAACAAAGTTAAAAAACGAAGGTATTTTAACAGGGGGTAATAAGTATATAAACCCAATAAGGAAAAAGTATATGACAAACTCAAAAAAAACTAAAAAGTAAATTATGGCAACAACATTTAAGATACAAGATACAGGTTCCTTAATAGGCGATAGAAGTCGATTAGAAAAATATTGGTCAGACAAAGGATTCAAAAAGTTTTATACAAGTTTTCGTAAAGGTTTGACTTTGCCATTAGAAGTGCAAACTGTTGACAGTGTAGATAAGTTGATTAAGTTATTCAAGCTAAACGAAATAGGTTTTGGTAATTGGGTAACGCAAGAGGATAGATTCAATTATATCTGTGCTTTAAATATTGCCCTATACGATATAAACAAAATTTGCAAGTTTCCTAATAGCAATGTGGGATTAAATGGTAGTATTTCTTTTTCTTTTGGTGCAAGAGGTACAGGGAGTGCATTAGCCCATTTTGAACCTTGGTCATTCATTATAAACATTACTAGATACCACGATAATGGATTTAATAAAAATAACAGGTTTGTTTATACAGGTGGTGCAGGAAGTGTTGCTCATGAATATGGTCATGCTTTGGATTACTTTTTTGGATTAAGGTTTGAACCATTAAAAGATATAGCAGCTTTAAGCGGTGGCAGGACTGTTAGGACACGTTGGGAAATAGAACCTGGTACTTTAAGAAAAGAAATGAACGCTTTGCTTACCGCTATTATTTGGGAGACTCCTTATAAGAAACTATCCAATTACTACGAACGTTTGGAAAAGAATTTTGAAGGTGATTACATGTTTCGTAGAAATGAAATTTTTGCGAGAGCCTTTGAAAGGTATATACAGTTTAAGTTAGCCAAAATCGGAATCGTAAATAAATTTTTAAGCGAAAGTAAATACGACAATCGAGCCTACTTGAATGATGCTGAAATGGCTAAAGTGTTGCCTTTATTTGATAAGCTAATTTCTTCAATGGCAAATAAGTTATAAATTTTTCACCATAAAACAAACAGTATGTTACTAAAAATGCAGGTTATTGGCAACCTTGGACGTGATGCCAGTTTAAAAGATTTCAACGGTAAAAAAGTATTAAACTTTTCTGTAGCACATACAGAGAAATTTAAAAACCGTGATGGTGTTGTTACAGAAAAAACAACATGGGTAGAATGTAGTATGTGGGATAAAGAAGGGCTTGCACCTTATTTAAAGCAAGGTCAGTTGGTGCATCTTGACGGTACTCCTTCTGTAAATGCTTTTGAAACGAAAGAAGGAAAGCCAGCAGCTTCTTTGCGTTTGGCTGTATTTGGTTTGCAGTTATTGGGCGGCAAAAAAGAGGATGGCAAACATGCACCCTCTCCTACGGCAAGCGTACCAGTGGCACATGCAGCACCTGTTGGCAATCCTGATGATGATGATTTACCATTTTAATTACATTTACAGTCCTAAGACAGTTTTAAACAAACTGTTTTAGGACATTTTACCAAAAGAAATGATAGAAAACGCTAAGATTAGAATAAGAGGTCGGATAATAGAATTGAAGTTAACTTTTATATATGCCCATCATATAATGGATCATTACATAAATGAACATTCAATACATGACCTCACATTTTTGGAAATACAGAAACAACTAAAGCATTGTAAGTGGGAAAAAGAAAAAGGAAATAACTATAAGGCATCATTTGAATACAATCAAAAATTGTATTTTGCCTTTGTGATTCTTACCCCTAATTTTGCAGTATTAAAAACATGTTTTAAATCAAGGAATTTATGAAAAATACTACCACCACAAGGCGTGTAAACAAAAAAGTTATTTTGCCTGCAAAAAGGCATGAGTTTCAAAGTGAAGCGGAAAGAAAGGAAGTACAATGGTTGATAAAAGAAAAGGTTTATAAGAGTGAACAAGAATACTTAGATAGTGCAAGTAGGACTCTTTATGGTAAACCAAAATATGTGTAGTAATTTTAAATAACTATTGATTGTGTTAATTTCGGTGTAAACACTTACTTTTACACCTGCAAACACCACAGTAAAGCGTTAACGCTTTGTGTGGTGTTTTTTTATGCCCATTACTTGCCTGATTACAAATTAAGCTATGAACCAAATCACCCAAACAAATTGTAATATGAAAGGTAAAAAAGTAATTAGCGAAAAAAGCGTACAAGACCCCTCTGAAATGGTACAAGTACCGACAGAAATAGTAGAAACCCCTACTGAAATAGTACTTGAAGAAACGGAAAAGGTAGTAATCCCTACAGAAAAGGTAATAGAGACCACTAAAAAAGTAAAGGCAGTAGTAAAAAAGGCAATTAAATTGCCATCAGAACCAAAAGAACCTACACGAAAGGCAATTACAGTGATGTTTTCAATTGATGAAATGGAACATTTAGAGCCAATAATAAAAAATAGGATTGAGGCAGGCATTACGATGAATAACAATCATTTCGTGAGACAGTGTATAGATTATGCCATTAATACGGAATACTTCAGAAATAAACATATTGACGTATTATTTGCCACTCATGATGAAAAGCAACCATTTGAATACAAATTATTGAAAGATGCCTTATTTGCTAACAAGTACACGAAATTAGAAGTGTGTAAATAACTAAACAATGATACTAGATTCAAAAGAAATTGATTTGGAATATGTCCAACAATTAATAGACGAAAACAAACGTCTGAAAGAAGAAAAGGAAAACCTGAAAACCTCATGTGATGCCTTAATGTTGGGTTTAAATGATTTAGCAGCAGACTTTAAGTTGACCAAAGATTCTATTATGAAGATAATTGGAATGATTGGGCTATTGGATAAGGAAGGCGAATTGAAAGAAAATATTGATTTCAGACAAATGTTAGGAACACTTACCAAAATAATGTGGATGAGTGACGAAAAAAGGGCAGAAGAATTTGGTTTTCTTGCGGCAATGGTGCCAATAATCATAAAATACAAAGACATTTAAGTTATGGAAGATAAAATAATAGTGCCTAATGCACTCGAAAAGCTAAAGGCAGACTTGTCTATTCCTACTGAAGAAAAGGAAATACCTATAGTGGCATCATTCCAGGCACCTACTACGGACGGACTTACGGACGAAATAGAAGATGAACCAATAGGACTGCCATCCCAAAAACTGCTTACACCTGAATTACTTCAAAGTGAAGTTAGTCTTGCAATTGGAATGATTGATTTTACACAACACAATATATTTCGTGTTGCTGTAAAGTATAAAAGCAAAAACAAGCTAAAGAATACGTTTGGTGAAAATGCTGTAGAACGTGCTGAAATACTCAAGGATGGTGGAGTGGCAAAAGATTCTATGAGCGATGAGGATAAGGCAATATTGAGGGTACAAAAGAAGATTGACGAAGTTGTAGAAGGTTTGCCATTTAGTGATGAAGAAAGTAAGGTATTACGTCCTCTACTCGAAAAGTATATTATTGCCAACAATGGAAAGCTACCCGAAAACTTCTTTGCCTATTTAGGATTGATTCAAATATTCGGGGGTCGTTTATTGAATGTAATAATGCTTTAACATGGAAAAAAAGGAAACTAAGCTAAATGAATTGTTTTTGATAGTAGGAACGTTGGGAGTGGGTAAAACTACCATTACGCTTGAATTGGCAAAGGCTACTGGAAAGAAAATCATTGTGCTAGATGATGTGGTTCATAAGGCATACAGTGATTTTGAAACAATTACAACAGAAGGATTGCCACAACTAAAGGGTAATTGTGTGGTAATGATGGAAGATTTCGATTTGACATTGGAAGCATTGGCAAACACACAAAGAAATGCCTGTGTAATAGTAGAAGATGCAGGACGTTATGTAAGTAGTAACATTAGCATGAGTGTAAAGCGGTTCATCATTAACCACCGTAAATTTAATTTCGATGTTTTTTTCATGTTCCATTATCTCAATGAAGTGCCTCCTTATATCTGTAAACAATACAGTAAGATGTTATTGTTTAAAACAGGCGACAATTTGGTAAAAGAGCAAAACAAATGGAGCAATTGGGAGACCATTAAAAAGAAAGCTGCTATTGTAAAGAAACATAAATCCTTCAATCACTTTGAAATAATCACTAAGTATGATTAATACACACAAAGAAACTACTGCAAACACATTAGGTAACATTGCTAAACTATACGGAATAGGTGTAATGGTGCTTAATGATTGGATAAGTGAGCATCAGGAATTAGAAAACAAGATAAACAATTACTGTAAGCATGTGAAAAGAAACAAAAATGCGAAGGTTTTGCCACCGATTTTAGTTGATGAAATTTATAAAACGTTAGGACAGCCTTAAAAGCATTGATTACAATAATATTTAGCCCCTCTTTTGGGGCTTTTTTTATGTAATATGGCGAAGGATAAAGCACTTTATAGACGTTTATAACACTTTAGCGACCAATAGAACGAAATAGAGCCATTTAGAATAAAAACAAGTTTTTAGCCATCTCATATTTACATCCTCAAATCATTGTAAACAAAAAATGTAAAAGATGGAAATTACAAAAAACAAGTGGCTAAACCTTGCTATCTTCTTTGTAGTGGTATTACTAGGAGTAATTGTAGCCTTATTGGTGGTAAGTTTTAAAAACAACAAAGAAGGCGTTTTAAAAGCCACGTTAGATTTAGGAAGTGCTAAAAGTGCTAAACCTGCTGCTGGTCTAAAAGCTATTGCACCACCTGTAACACAATAATCGGGAAAAAGAAAAATTAATTTTTAAAACTTTAAATAAAGAGTTATGGCAATTCAAAAATATACTGGTTATAAAGACAGTTTATTAGATTTCAATGGTGAAGCTGTTGATTTCGCAAGTCAAAACAAGTTCGATAAGATTTTCAAAGTTACTGTTATCAATAGCGGTACAAGTGACCAAGTGGTTATTTTGAATCCTTCTCGTAATCCAAGCAGTCCTTTGAGAGTTATTAAGGATGGAGTAATTGCTTACACATCGGGTGCAACCGATTTGAATGCAACAGGCTATCCAAATACAATTGCGGAATTGTTGGCTTATTTGAAAGAAAAACCAACTAGAGTAATCTCTTTGAAAATTCAGAGTACCAACTCAGCGCAATTGAGTCAGGCTTTAACGTTCACTTATCGTGATGTGTTTGCTACTCCTGGTAGTGAAAGAATCAATTTGGATAAGTACACGAGTGAGTTCGCTCAAAATGACAAGTTGATTACTGTAACTAAAGAGTTTCAGTTGGATAATGATACAGAATTGTCAATCGTGGTTCCTGCTGCAATGAGTTCAGGCAATCCAACACAAACCGTATTTACGTTCGTTTTTGGTGCAAGTGTTGACATTGCAGGGTCATTGAAGAGAAAAAGGACAATGAGTCTTTAAAGAGTAGTACAAGCAAATATTTATAACCGAAAAACAGGGTAACAGCCAACACTGTTACCCTGTTTTGTTAAAAGTTGTTTATGGGACATATCATCAAAAGAGACGTAGTAAACCGTGAAAAGGGTAAATTATACTACATCGACAAGCCGGGCAATTTGTGTGAAGCTGATTTGGCAAATTTCAAGAAAGCGAAAGCAGGAATTGACGCTAAAAAGAAAAGCCGTTCAAACAAACGGACAGGCACATTAAAAAACAAGGCAAAACGAGTTGCAAAAAAATACAGTAAAAAGAAATAGCAAACCTCTATGACAAATGAACTATTCAGGTATATTATTCTTTTTGTCGGTGGTTTAATTTCAGTACTTGTTACGCTTTTCTTATCCATGTTTAACAGGCATCTTGATAATCAAGAAGTAGTAAACAGAGAGACAAGGGAAAATGTTTCAGAATTAAAAACAGATGTTTCAGAAATCAGGACAGATGTTGCCGTTTTAAAAAATAATATCAGGTAATCAATCAAATTTTTAATCACAAAAAATAAACTTCAAACATGAAAAAGTTTTTCAACAAAATTGTTCTTTTCCTCACAACTCTATTCACAAACCTTGATGAATGGATTCACGACCATGTACAGCCATCTATCGAAATGGTAGAGCGTATCAAATCAGTAGTAGATAGTCCAGTAGGCAACTTGATAGCTGCATTAATACCAGGAGGATTAGGCGAAGTTGCAAGGGAAGAAATTATCTTATTGCTAACCAAAACGCTTAATACGTTAAATGTTACGGCAGCGATTGAGCATGACCCAAGTTGGGAAAATAAGGTAATGATGACCGTAAATTATATTAAATCAGTAAGTAAGCCAATGCAGGATGCCATCTATTTGAAACTAGCCTCTGAAATGGCAAAGATTAAATCGGGTTCAGACAGTTTTAAAGGTCATAGTGTTGATTTGTTGGTACAGATGCAGTATTCTAAATTAAAAGAAGGAGTACATGCGGACGATTTGCCAAACGAAACGATTGTAGATGGTAATGTACAAACGCCTGTAGTTGATACTACAGTAGCACCAATTACAGCTGAAGTAACGCAACAAAGTGCGGTTTCTCCAGTTGGTTATGCTGAAACACTGCAAGCAATTGCACCGCAAGGATAATTAACCCTTTTTATTAAATAAAATAGTTAAAAATGACTAATCCTAATACTGTACCTAAAATAGGTCAACATACATTAGATGAAATTACAGGCACCACCTATTTCCCTACTGATAATGGCGACCCTACAGGCGTGAGTTATGGTCCAGATGATGATGAACCTATTGCGAAGGTAGATGCAACTATACCACCTCCGATGACAGGTTTACCACCAAAAACTAATGATGCAAGTACAGCACCATCATGGTGGGATATTGCAAAGAATGTTTTGTTCGATGCAACTAACCCAAAAGTTGTGGAAACGTTTTTGCCCGACAGAACGGTAACACCACCGCCACCACCACCCAAAAACAATAATGTTATTTGGATAATAGTAGGAGTAGTTTTAGTGGTAATCATTTTATTGTATTTCGCTTTTAAAAAGGATAAATAATGGCAATGCTAGACAGTTTTAAGGACTTGAAAAAAGACAAAACAGTACATGCAATATTTATTTTGCTGGTTATAATTATCGTTATAGCAATCATTTACAAAATTTACCAAGCAGTACAAACAGCAGGTAATTTAGTTGGTGACCAAATGGGAAAACAAATTATAGCTGCGCAAACAGGCGTTTCAGTTGCTAGACAAAATGTATGTATGCAAGTATGTAACACTTGTATTCAATCAATAGATTTCGTTGTATTTACAAATGTTTGGTATTGGTGCGATTCACAAGCAATAACTGATGCACTAAATCAATTAGTAAGTGATGACGAGGTTAGTTTGGCTAGTTTGTATTTTAAACAGCAAAGAGGATTCAGTTTAAAATCAGTTTGTGACAGTTGGCATTTTACACATCCTGAAATTTCGATAACACATTACGGAGGTTTAAATTAATCAATTTATGAAAAAGAAATATTGGATAATAGGTATTGCGGCAATAATTACCGTTTTAATTTTGTGGTACGTTTTTAAGAAAAAGCCCGATGCTAATACTATTATTAGGACAGGAGGTTTAAATGTAAATTATCCAGGTCCTGGTATTAGTGATACTAATACAGGTTATCCTATTGTGTGGATGAAGTACAATGCAAACTTGAAGAAATTACAAAGCCTTTTAGGTGTTAGTGCGGATGGCATTATGGGAAATGACACTATTAATGCAATAAGAAAATACGTTCCAAGTGCAGATAGTAGTTATGAAATTAGTAATGCAACTGAATTAGCGCAATTGATGGCATTAATAACTAACCACAATGTTAATAATGGAAAGCCAGTATTAACCGACCCGAATCAACTCATAAAAGATATTTACAATCAAAGTGTAAATAGTGGTTTGGTTAATCCAAAAGATTTAATCAATAAGGGAGTAGGTTATGTAAAAGACATTTTCGGAAATAATAGCGGTATTGCCGATTCGCCACCATACAATCCCGAAGTTTACAATCCCGAAGTTTATAATCCCGAAGTTTACAATCCAAATGAAGAGGTTGTAATTAATAACGACCCCGACCCTTCAAATGGCGAAAACGATTGGAATTTTGATGATGGTTCCGGAGATGTATAAACAATCAAAAAATAAATTATGAATACATTTTTAGACAACTTATTACAAAAAGGAACATTACCATCTGTAGATGTAAATGTTACTATTGACAATAATAGTATTTTAAAATTAGCAGGTGCATTTTTAGCCGTTGTGGTTATAGGTGCATTGTTGCATGTGGTATTGAGTAAAAATGCTAAATAATTGCAATGAGTTTAGACTACGCATCATTAACAGGTAATGCAAATCAAGCAGAGGGATTACTAAAAGGTATTGCAGGAAGTAAAGGCGATGGTGTAACCCAAACGTTAGGCAGTACAGTTGGTGATATAATGAAACCTATAAAGGAAGCTGAGACAATTGTAGGTGCTGCAATGCTAAATCCTGAAGCAATAATGTCTTTGATTAGTAACCCACAAGCGGCAATTGATTTTGTAAAAACCTACAATCCTATCACAATTGAAGTAAATTTAATGTCGGTACTTTCGAAAAATGGTGTTAGTGCAGATTTCTTTGGTGATTATCCATTTTTAAAGTTTTTAGATAATTCTACAACACACTGGAAAAGCCGTTCGCCTGCATTAAGAGGCATGACTCCGGTTCAAAGAATTTCTTGGTATATGAAAGCCATAGACGAAGGAAAATTTGGCTTTGATGATGCGGTTCAGTATTGCGAATTTTGTTTCCCTTTAACCTGTGATTTCAACCATAATAAGCATATTGATAATGACTGGCCTCATTTACCTTTTAAGATAGCGGCGGCGTGGAATAACATTATTTTCACTAAGGTATATAAAAGCCAATCGACCTATCAATGGAACGACGGAAATGGTCACCACGAAATGCCATTGTCTTGGTTATCTATCGACATAACTCAAGTTGCAGACTACAATGATACAATTAAGGAAATAAGGTCAGAAGCATTAGCATATAAGCAACAAAAGGATAGAGATGCACAATTAGCGGCATTAATGGAGCAACAGGCACAGGACGAAGCAGATGCAGAAGCTACAGCGGCAAAGAATAAAAAAAATATGATTATTGGAGGCGTAGTAGCAACAGTAATCATAATCATTATTTTAATTGTCAAACAAAAATAGTATGGAAATATTAGTAAGGGCGATTAATAGGAGTGCAAATTCTACAATAAGCAAGTTGTATATAAACGGTGCTTTTCAATGCTATGTTTTGGAGGATAAGGATAGAGGTTTAAAACAAAGTATGCCATTGTCTCAAATTACAGCAATCAAAGTACCAGGAGAAACAGCAATCCCCGAAGGCAGATATAATGTAATTATCAATTTCAGCAATCGTTTTCAGCATGATATGCCATTATTGGAGAATGTACCAGGATATGAAGGGGTTCGCATCCATAGTGGTAATTATGCAAAAGATACAGAAGGATGTTTGTTGTTAGGTACTGCAATAGGAGAAGATGTAGTATTGAATAGTCGTTCAGCATTTGCAACGTTCTTTCCATTATTAAAGAAGGCTTTGCAAACTGAAAAGGTTAGTTTGACCATAGTAAGAACCATTTAATATTATCAACATGGCAGGAAGAATATTTAATAATAGTTATGCAGGTCAATTGCAAGAAATTGCATATCAAGCTATTCCAGTTTCAAGGGATGATTTAAGGACATACATTGATAGTACCAATTATACTGTAGAACAAAAGGTTTCTGTAATGACATTGATAAGGAACGAAGCCAAAAGCGATTCTACAGGAAAATTCAAATACGGCATTAATAATAATTTAGGAGGGATTCAAGCCGATTCAGGAAAATGGGCGAAAAAGTGGGAGCCACATTTTACAGGTGTTGTGCATCAACACGACCACAATAATGACTATCGTTGGTTTATTGCGTTTGATACATGGCAAAGCTGTGTAGATTTCATGCTAGAGCGAACAAAGATTAGAGGAATTTATGTTGGAGGATATGCCTCTGTTTATGCAAAAACGGTTGTTGATAGTGTAGATACCTTTATAACCACTTATTATAAAGAGTGGGTAAATGGCAGTAGTTCAAATCCAAATATACCTACAAATGAACACGACACATTAAAGGGAATCTACAATCAGGAATACAAATACTTTTTCGAAAGTATTCAAAAAAAAAATAGGCAAGTTCAACAGTACCTCAGCACTTTTGTTGCTCATTCCAATTATAATATTCATTTCTTTTTATTTGGCAAGTAATAAGCAAAAATGACAGATATAGAACTACAACAATATTGGAATACTACCAAAGAGGATATAATTTACGGCATCTTAGAGGCGGTAGGTGGTGGCATGAATGATATTGAACAATTGTTCTTAAATGTCGAAAATGACATACTTTATGCTGTACTGAAGAAAATAAGGGAAGGCGGTTTAGGAAGTGGAGGGCAAAACTTTGCGAATACAGATTTAACCTTTACTGGAGACAGGACACACGACTTAAATAATTTTTCTTTATGGATAAGAGGTCAAGAAAGTGCAACAAATAGTACATTAACATTATCGTTGTTTTATAG
>CANCKV010000040.1 GCA_947378615.1 Chitinophagaceae bacterium
ATGAAAATATATGATTTTACTCAAAATACTATCTCCCGCTACGTTCGTAGTGTAGCACATTGCATATAGTTTTACTAAAGTTGGCAAACTAGTTAATAATAGCTTTCGTTTTCGGGTGCAAGCGGTAAAATAAGTGATGCCAGCTATCGGGGACAGAGTAACCATTTTTCCTACTTTTTTTACACCCGACAAATCACTAGCGATAATTAAATTAAAATCAAT
Organism: Chitinophagaceae bacterium; assembly: GCA_947378615.1. Taxonomy (GTDB): domain Bacteria; phylum Bacteroidota; class Bacteroidia; order Chitinophagales; family Chitinophagaceae; genus Parasediminibacterium. The sequence goes on from CANCKV010000040.1 coordinate 223, forward strand.
ATTATCGCTATTAATTAATCCAAACTCAAATTCCATACAACCTTCTGCATCGGGATTATTAGTTGTAACCGTTGGTTGTTCGGTTGGTTGACCTGGAACTGACTCCGCAGCAGTAGCATGAAACCCTGCTGATTCAATAATTATTTGACTCCCTACTGCAAGACTATTCACATAACGTGCATATTCATCTGCAATAACTTCTACTGCCTTAATTGAGGCTTTCACAGTTGAACCGCTACCTCTAACTTTAGTAAGTGATAAACCTAAAGATGTACCTAAAGTAGTCAATTTTGTTTGAAAAATGGTATATGCTGTGGTAGGTGTTGGAAATCCACTTCCTGTAGCACTCATTTTATCATGCACTCCTTGAAGGAAAATCAACTCTTCGGCATGCTGCATTTCTTTGTAATCATGAGAAACCGTTTGAAATAATTGCATTGGGGCGTTACTAATTTAGTTGTAACTCTGTAAAAGTACCTGTATTCTAACAGCAATTCCAATTCTCCAAATATTCTTTTGCCTAAAAGATAGTAATTCGTCATTTAATCGGTGAGCAGGCTGATTTTAAACAAATTAAGCCAAATTATTTTGATTTTTCTAAACAATTTATGGAGTAATGTTGAAAAAAGTATTAGTACTTTTATAAAAACCATTAGTGGTTTATCATAAACTACTATTCGTAAAGCCTTTGCCACCTATGGAATAACAAAAAGTACTAATAGATTTTGTTATTCCATTAGTACTTTTTAGAAATCTATTGGTGGCAAATGTTATTCTATAGGTGGGAAACACTGAGCCATAAGTGGGAAAGGATTTCCGATAGGTGATTTTTGTTAATCTAGTAATGGGAATTGGGGCTATTTCAATTATGTTGAGGGCTAAAATGTTAACTTTCCAGAAGTTGACAATCCAAATCACCCTTTTCCTCACATAAGTACCTCTTTGACCTTCAATTAAAATAAATTGAAGACCTAGAATTTCAAGTAAGTATGTTTTTAAATCAAAAAGGAAAACTTATTAATTTCAGCATAAATAGCCCCTATTTGAGTGTCCTGATCGACTTATAAATCCTGATAGCAAGCATCAATAAAGCAATAAATAAGATAAGCCCTACTAATCCCCAAACTAAACTAATGCTCTGTTTCACAACTACTAACATGACAATTGCAATTAAAAATATGGTAGCTACTTCATTCCATAACCTTAATTGTTGTGAAGTATATTTAAATACCCCCTTTGTTTGTTGATTTACCAGTGCTTGAAGAGAGAAATGATAGGTATATAAGAAGAATACAAAGATTAACTTTATCAATAGCCACTTTCCTTCTTCTGCAAAAATCATGTCATACCACCCCCCTGAATACATGACTATATTACCAAAAATGGCAGTTAATATTGCCGAAGGCCAAGTAATTCCATACCATAATCTTTTTATCATGATACTGAATTGTTCGTGTAAAGCCTCTCTAACTCCACCAGGCTTTTCCAACGCCTCCACATTATAAATAAATAATCGTGGCATGTAAAACAAACCTGCAAACCAAGTAACAATGAAAATGATGTGAAGTGCCTTTAAGTAGAGATACATAAATTAGTTATTAGTGGTTAGTTGTTAGTTGTTAGTTGTTAGTTATTAGTTGTTAGTTGTTAGTTGTTAGTTGTTAGAAAATAATAAATAGTTTAGTTCAAAATATTCATATTAAAAGAACTATATACTAATAACTAACCACTAATAACTAATAACTACAAATAAGGGTTGTATTGTTTTTCGTGACCGATTGTTGTTGTGTTGCCATGTCCATTATAGACGACCGTATCATCGGGTAATGTAAAGAGTTTAGTTTGGATACTTCTAATAAGTTGATGATGATTCCCTTCAGGCAAATCGGTTCTACCAATACTCTCCTTGAATAATACATCACCACTAATTACAAATCCTTGTGCTTCGCAATAAAAACTAATACTTCCGGGCGAGTGTCCCGGCGTATGTAATACAGTGAGTTTGTCATCTCCAATGTGTATTTCATCCCCTTCTGCTAAAAGTTGCACATTACCAGTATAATTGTCCATCGATAATCCCCATCTTAAGGCACTTTGAGGTGCAAATTCGAGAGTTCTTTTATCTTCTATGTGAATAAATGGTTCTAGATCGTAGTATTCACTCGCCCATTTTAAGCCAAATACATGGTCAAGGTGACAATGAGTATTGATTAACTGAACGACATTTAAATCATTCAGTTCAATAAATAATTGTAAGGCATGTCGCTCATTTTCAGCATAACAACCGGGATCGATAATAATGGCTGCTCCAGTTTCGTTGAAGATAATATAGGTGTTTTCGCTTGCTGGGTTAAAAGTAAAGCTTTGAATAGTTAACATAATTTTATATTTTTTACCTTTTATTTGTCTAATTACCTAATTTTAACACAGATACAACTAATCATTTACAGTGACATAGCTGAATAAAGTATTTTTACCTGCTTAATTTTTTTAAAAAGTAGTAAACTCTCTTTGTTTTATTCACTTTTTTAAATTAGTTACAAAGTAATACTACTTATTTTAATGATAAAGAACTCAATAACATTTTTGCGAAAGTATAGAAGCTATAGGTTAATAGTTGTTATTAGCCTACTTTTTTTTTCATACACTCTATCAGCACAGGTAAATTCTGTTGTTTATGGAAAAAACAGGCTGCAATTCAACAAATTTCAATGGAAATTCTTTCAATCACACAATTTTAATACCTATGTTACAAAAGGAGGCACAGAACTTGGAAAATTTGTTGCACAGTTAGCCGAAGAAGAACTCCCACAACTTGAAGCATTTACTGAATTTTCACTTCAGCATCGTGCAGACCTAATCGTTTATAACAGCTATGACGATTACAAACAAAGCAATATCGGACTAGGTTTTGAATGGCAAAATGCAGGGGGAATGACGTCGCTTGTTAACAACAAGATAGTCGTTTACTTTGATGGAAATCATAACAATTTAAGACTTCAAATCAGACAAGGCATCGCCAAAGTATTGACGAATAATATCTTATTTGGCGAAAATATTGGCGAAATGGCAAGCAATCAAGCCTTACTTGACTTGCCTCAATGGCTGACTGATGGCTACATTGCTTATGCTGCTGAACCATGGAATACTAAGATTGATGATGAATTGAAAGAGGTATTTCTCGCAGGTGATTATGAAAAATTCTCTCGCTTTGCTTTTAAAAAGCCCCTGTTAGCAGGGCATGCCTTTTGGTTTTATTTTGCTCAAAAGTATAAAGCAGAGAATGTTACCTATTTCATGACCTTGGCTAGGTTGTATAAAAGCTTGAATCAGGCATCCTTGAAGATTTGCAAAAAGAAATTCAAGCAAATATTGATTGATTTCATGGAAGAAGAGGGGGATAAATATGATAAAGACGTAGCGAAAAGAAAGAATAATCCTAAGGGAAATATCAGTGCATCCGAAGATGTGAGCGAGAATGACTACTATCGCTTTCAGGTAAATCCCAATACTAAAAACAATACTTATGCTGAAGTGGAATTTAAAAAAGGAATCTACAAGGTAAAGTTAGTTGACCCTTATGGAGATGAAAGAACAATACTCGAAAGAGGTGTCCGAACAAAACAGGGCGATATCAATCCCAATTATCCCATCCTTTCTTGGGATGTAAAAGGTAGGAATCTATTGGTGATTTATTGGGAAAATGGGAAGACAAAGATGTTTGTTTGGGATGTGATTGCAGGTTATAGAAGAGATCGACAGACAATTGATTATTTTGAACAGATCTTAGATGCATCCTACATGTTGAATTCCAATACGGTAGTGTTGAGTGCCGTGAAGAACGGTCATTCTGACATTTACACTTACAAGATAGAAGAACAGGAAATCAGACAGATTACGAATGATGTTTATGATGATTTGAACCCCACGTTTGTTTCCTTCCCGAACCGAACAGGCATCATCTTTTCTTCAAATCGCCCTGGAAATAATGCCCCAAATAAAGACACTGTTCTACCAAGCCGCTATCGGTTCAATATTTTCATGGTGGATTTATTGAACAATGGCCCTACCAAACAAATAACACAGTTAACCAATATGAAGCATGGGAATGCAACTTTTCCTATGCAATATAATACGAGTCATTTTACTTATATTTCGGATGAAAACGGGATTGCTAATAGATGGGCAGGTTTCTTTTCTACCCAAAGAAATGGCTTGGATACACTCTATAAAATTGGGGATGAATTGTTGAGGAATCCAACTGCACAGGAACTTGACAGCACGCTTGCTGCTTGGCAAAAACAAGAACCGGACAGTATAGGATATTATCAGGCTTATAAGGATTCAGCTTATTCATTTCCATTGACTGATTATTCTAATTCTGTTTTGGAAACAAGGATTGCAGGCAATAATGGACAAATAAGCGAGACAAAACTTGATGGTGATACGAAGAATCTATATAAACTGAAGATAAACGAAGAGGTGCTGCACGATAGAACTGTAAAGCAACGTCCTTCTGAGTATATGAAAACTATTTTGCAAGAGGAAAAAGCAAGGGAAGGGAATGCGACTATTTATGATCAGGGTGCTGAAAAGTCGAATGGTAAAGGTGAGCAAAAAAAGAAAGTAGTACTCTTTCAAAGTGAGTTTTCAGACGACAAGCCCGATTCTGCCCTTACAAGCATCATTGAGAAAGCAAAACAACCTATTGCAAAGCAAAATTATTTGTCAAATACAAAGATGTTCAACTACCGTTATCATTTCTATACAGATAATGTGATGGCGGGGCTTTCAAATAATGTCTTGATCAATAGATATCAACCTTATGCAGGAGGCGCAGGCCCTGTCATATTAAATAGTGGTGGAGACCTGAACCTAACCTTTAAAGTGGGTACAAGTGAATTGTTTGAAGATATTAAGTTTATGGGGGGAATTGGAATGGATTTCTCAAATTTTGCATCTAAGGATTTCTTTTTGAATTTTCAAAATAACAAACGAATGCTTGATTGGGGGTTCACTTATTATAGAAGTAATCAAGGAACCTATGTTCAACTACCCGGAAGCACTTTCGGTGCTTCTGCCAATCAATATACCAACCTCTATCAATTAAACTTGGCATATCCGTTAAATGAGATTAAAAGTATTAGGGCAAATATCGGCGTTAGAACAGATAGAACGGTCGTTCTTTCTGATGGTATGGAAATACCCGTAATTTCACGTCAGACACTTAGTTATCCTGATTCATTAGCTAAATACTTATTGGGAAGGTTGGAATATGTGCATGATAACACCACCAATCCAACACAAAATATTTGGGATGGATTGCGTTACAAAGTCTATATGGATATCAATACTCCTTATGGAAGTTCATTGAATACAAGTAAAACTACATTCAATTTTGGGTGGGATTTTAGGTATTACAAACCATTATACCGAAACTTTATTTGGGCATTTCGAAGTTCGGCAGATTTTAGTTGGGGTAATCAAAAGGTTGTTTATTACTTAGGTGGAGTAGATGGATGGTTTAATCCACAGTTCAATAGTAATAAGCCCCCTGCACAAGATCAAACTTATGCTTTTCAATCTTTGGCAGTAAACATGCGTGGATATAATCAAAACATTGCGAATGGGAACAACGCCATGGTTTTCAATAGTGAATTTAGATTGCCTGTTTTTAGTACTTTTATTCAAACGCCCATCAATAATGCCTTTATTCGGAACTTTCAGTTAGTTCAATTCTTTGATTTAGGAACTGCTTGGAATGGGTCATACAATGGCATTCAACGACCTTATCAAGAGTATTCTGATTCTTTAGGTCATGTAAAAGTACATATTGACGCAGGGGGGCTAGGTCCATTCGCAGCAGGATATGGATTTGGCGCAAGAAGTAATATATTCGGCTATTTTCTAAAGCTTGATACCGCTTGGCCAATGCTAGGTTTGTTTAGAGGTAAACCGATTTGGTATTTGGCAATGGGCTTCGATTTCTAAAACAATCTAACTACTTTCAAGAAGTAGTACAAATGCTACGAGAAGTAACAAACTTTTTGTTTCCTAGATTAATTGGAATTGCATTGTTCTACTAATTTCTTCCTCCTCTTGAACCTCCCCCACCTTCTCTTGAACCTCTAAATAAAGAAGGCATTGCTTTTTGTGATTGTCCAGCAAAATTGCGAAGATTATAGGCAAATGTCAGACTGAAATATTGTTTCAGCACATTACCTTGTACATCCTGAATCGTATTATTTATCACCGTTCTAGTGACACTTGCATTCTTATTTAAGATATCGAACATAGACAATTTAAGCTCTCCATTTTTCTTTTTAAATAGTAGTTTACTTATGTAAGCATTCCATAATGGAACAGAAACATTGTAACCTGATGTACGTCCTGTATAATAAGTATAGGTAAAGTCGTTACTAAATACCCAACCTCCATTAAAAGTATAAGCAGGTTCTATCCAACAGCTTTGGGTGAAGAAATTAGTATTTGTTTGAGTAACCAAAGCGCTTTTTGCCATGTAATAGGTTGAAGTGGTATGAAGATTCATATCAAACTTCTCATTGATATTCATAGTCCATCCAATTGTTTCACCTAAAGAGGTATTATAGGTATTATTAGTCACGTTGTTGATGATGCTTAGACTTCTACTATTACTAAAATTAGTTGTAAAATTCAGGTTACTCTTCGGATTGTCGAGTTGAAAGCCATAATTGAAAAATCCATTCACACTGTAGGCACCACTTTTATTGACATAAGTAGTTTTTTGAGTCCCTGCTTTGAGTCCAGAATTATACTGGGTTACACTTGAAATAATACCATTGTTTGTTGCACTAAGATTTACCATTGCAAAGATGTTCCTAAGTTTAAAAACATCAAACGATGTAAAGAACAAGCGTAAGGAACTGACAAATGCCTGTTTCAAATCGGGGTTACCTGTAATAATATTTGTTTGGTTACTATTATCATGAACAGGTTGTAATTGAGAGAGACTTGGTGCAGTAGTTCTTCCATTATAATTAATTCTTAGGTTAGTCGTACGGGTGAAATTGTACATGAAGTTCAGTGTAGGATACATATTTATAAAATCTTTGCGGATTGGCATTGTATCGTTTGTCTTATTGATACTGCTTAAATTGGCGAACTGAACCCCATTAGTTATGCCAAGATTGTATTTTGCATTCTGTAAGCGATAACCGAGTGTTACCCTGCTACTTTCATTGATGTTCTCAAAATTGTTTGTAAGGCTATCAACTGGAACAGTATAACCACCTGTGCCATTTGGAGAAAGTGTATTCTTATTTGAGTTACTGATACTGTAATGATGATTAGCGCCTAACTCTATCAATTGGTTTTTTGCAATAGGGTGAGTATAGGAAATCGTCGCTCCGATGTTTTTTGAATTGCTTGTACTGTTATTTTGTTGGTCAACAATCCTTGTAATTGGAGAAATGATTGATTCAATATTCGTTGTGGAATAATTTGTTCCTGTGCCATCATTGCTATTACCACCACCATTCACACTAATAGAAACAGTTTGCCCTTTTCTATTAAAACGATGTCTATATAGGACATCAATGGTTCCGTTATATCCATTGTTATCAGTATTCAGGTGCTGATTAATCTTGCTGATTGTATCGGTTTTAATAGTCGTATTTGTTCCTGTTTGTGTATTTACTGTACTTTCTTGATAGCTGCCATTTGGTCGAATAATAAAAGAATTGTTACTATCAAGTGGCATTTCTATGTTGTAATTAAATCGGTAATTCTGATTCTTATTGTATGAATTTGTCAATTGATTGGCCAATTGGGTAGAATCCAAATTATTGCCCACTCTTTGCGTGAGACTATTTGATTGATTCAAAATTGCAACATTATTGTAAAAGACACTTCCATAAGCATCCGTTTTTTTGCCCCAAACATCCCTATAATTTAATCCGCCTGCCCAAATTGTAGTGATGCCGTTGCTACTGTTTCCTCCTCCAAGACCACCTACTCCGCCGCCGCCTCCTCCACGACCTGCAACACCCAAAATATCCTGAACACTAAAGGCTTGTTTGTTTACGTCGTTGCCTTCTCCCAAAAGAGTGAGTTGTTGAGCATTATTAAATCTACTTAGATTTAAGCTACTTTCATAACGTCCGTCATTGCCTCCCCCTGCCATTCCTTTACCAAAATATCCTTTCCGCTTATCTTTTTTGGTAGTAATATTAATTGTCTTTGTTCTTGTACCATCGTCAAATCCACTAAAAGTACTTTGGTCACTTTGTGCATCATAGACTTGTATTTTATCTACAACATCGGGAGGAAGATTTCTCGTTGCCATTTTCGGGTCATCTCCAAAGAATCTTTTACCATCCACCAATACTCTTTGTACTGTTTCTCCTTGAGCAGTTATTGTTCCATTCTTAGCCACATCTACGCCGGGTAATTTCTTCAATAAATCTTCTACTACTGCATTTGGTTTGGTTTTGAAACTGCCTGCATTATATTCTATGGTATCTTTTTTAATTACAATTGGAGATTCTGTAACGACTACTTCTTCCAATTCATTGGCTCTTATTTTCAAATAAATTGTACCCAAATCTGTTATCAGCTTTTCTTTGCTTACAGTCATCTTCTTGTGCACAATCCTGTATCCTTGAAAGGTAATTCTAACTAAAAAGCTACCTATCGATATATTTTTCACTTCAAAACTACCATCTTCCTGTGATAATCCAAAGGCTTCAAGTGTAGAATCTTGACTATCTAAAATTGTGATAGATGCTGAACTCAACGTTTGATGACTAACGCTATCAATAAGACGTCCCTTCAATGTTCCTCTTTGTGCAATTGATGAAATGGATATGAAAAATAATAATGAGCCTAGAAGTAAATATTGTTTGTACATGAGTTAGTTATTGAGTGAAAACTTGTATTTAGTATTGATATAATGATATCTAAATTAAATAATTGGCAAACTAAAGCCTCTACTCCAGAAAAAGCGACTTATAATCGGTGAGTATTATTATGTAATTGCTTAAAACAAATAACAATTGATACGTAAGAAATTTAAAACGTCAAGATTAAAATAATAATTGATACAGATGAAGAAATAGAAGATAATTACAAAGGAACAATCGATACCCATAAAACTATAGACGTAAAGCAAAAAAGGATAAGCGTTATCCAAAAAACACTAAACGTCACTCATATAAGAACATGCGTAACGAATAAAGGAACAAGCGTAACGAATAAACGTAGAATTGTAAAGGAAAAAGCTCAAGGCGAAACGTAAAAAAGAACAGGCGTTACTCATAAAATACCAAACGTCACTCATTTAAGTACAATAGTAACGAATACAGGAGTAAACGTAACGCATAAAGGTACAATCGTAACGAAATCACCTTTTGGTGACATGAAAAATAGAACAGACATCACACAACTAGGAACAATAGTTACTCATCAAAGAACTAACATTTCATATAAAACAGAACACGTTGCATTTATTCTAAGTTGCTGCTGCATCATTTATTGCAAGCTATCAGGATAAATTAGATACTTTGTAAAATATTATTATTTCTAATTAAAATTAGTCAACCTGAACCTATTTTTCAGCGTCTTGTTGAGCAATCTAGGGCTCATCACCAACCTCAGTTGTTCTGCTTAATTGCAGCCTATATAATTCAGCATAATAGCCATTCTTCTCGATTAATTCCTCGTGAGTGCCTTGCTCAGCAATATGACCTTCGTCAATTACAACAATATTGTCGAACCTGAATGTAGAGAAAATACGATGAGTAATAATTATCGCTGTCTTGTTTTGTAAGTATTGATAGAAGTTATTGATAATCTCACTCTCTGTTTTGGCATCTACAGCACTCAGGCAATCATCAAACACAACCATTTCAGGATTCTTAATTAGGCTTCTTGCAATGGCAATTCGCTGTTTTTGCCCACCACTTAGCGTTACGCCTCTTTCTCCAATCATTGTTTCATATTGTTTGTCGAATCCTTGTATTTCTTTGTGAATACTCGCAAATTTTGCTGCTTGTTCTATAACTTCTTGTTTGGGCTTCTCTGCTAATCCGAAGGCGATATTATTGGCAATAGTATCACTAAAAAGAAAAACATCTTGCGGCACATAACTAATTTGCTCTCTCAATTGCTTTAGAGATAATTGTGTTAAATCAATATCACCGATTGAAATATTCCCCTGTTCAGGATTATAAAAATGTAGTAATAGTTGTGCAATAGTTGATTTACCACTACCTGTCCTACCAATTATTAATACCTTTTGTCCTTCCTTAATTGTGAGATTAAAGTCCTGTATAGCTTTAATACCTGTATGTGCATAAGTGAAGGAAACATTATTGAACACTATGTCACCTGATAGTACTCCCTGACTTTTGATTTTGGTATCTACAATTGCAGACTCTGTTTCTAAAAACTCATTCAAGCGCTTTTGCGATGCTGATGCTCGTTGAATCATACTTGCTGTCCAACCAATTGCTGTGACAGGAAAGGTGAGCATATTTACATAGATAACAAACTCAGTAATAGTACCTGCACTAACCGCAGGATTATGACCTGACGCATGATACCAACCACCGATTGCAATAGTTAGCAGCGTACTAATGCCAATGAGCAATGCCATTGAAGGAAAATAAACAGCCTCTAATTTTGCTAAACTGATAGCATTCTTTTTATAGAGGTTGCTATTATCATTGAAGAAATTCATCATCGCCCGCTCCTGAACAAAGGATTTAATGACCCTGATACCCGAATAACTCTCTTGTGCTGTGGTTGTCAAACCTGAAAGTAATGCCTGAATACGTTCGCTTTTTTTATGGATAATCGTATTGACTGAATATACCGTAATCGTTAGAATGGGCAATGGTGCAAGAACGTACATGGTTAGTTCTGCATTTTCTTTTATCATGAAATAGACACTGAATCCAATAGTTGCAGAAAGATTGATGACATACATGATAGCAGGTCCTGTGTACATTCGAACCTTGCTAATATCTTCGGAAATACGGTTCATCAAATCCCCTGTACTATGAATCTTATAGAAACCGGCATCTAACTGTTGATAATGTTGATAGACTTCATTCTTTTGGTCGTACTCTATATGTCGGCTCATGACAATAATCGTCTGACGCATTAAAAACATAAAGAATCCTCCTAACAATGCAAGTATTAAAAGCGTAATACCACTTAATACCACCATTTTTTCGAAAGAGATGTTTCCATCTTCCACCCATATAATTAATTGCTTTACTAATGCATCATAATTCCCGTTTCGAATGGCATGAACGGGAACAGGCAATCCGTTTTTAATTTTAATGGCTCTTGTCACCTTATCTACTACATAACCCGATACTTGCGGACTCAATATTCTGAAATAGTTGGAACAGATAATAAAAAGGATACCAAGAAAGAGTCGAGTCTTATATTTCCAGAAGTATTTATTAACCGCAGAGAGATGCTTCACATTAATTATTTTGGCAAATGTAACAGAGTTTCTATAATTTATTTGGCTGTTTAACACGATACCCTTTATT